>DATDED010000286.1:0-5112 GCA_036523455.1 Gemmatimonadales bacterium | reverse complement strand
AGCCAGAACTGGAAGTTCACGGCCCCGGTCTACATCGGCGACACGATCACGGCGGAAGCGGAGGTGTTGAGCGTGCACGCCACGAAGCCGGTGTGCCAGCTGCGGGTGCGGATCACTCGGCAGAACGGTGAGACGGTGCTGGAGGGCGAAGCGTGGTGCTACCGGTTTGGGCCGACGTCGAGCCGCCGAGACGTCGAGGGAGACGCCGAGACGCACAGCCGCTGAGTGGTTGTGAGGGGTGAGTCGCTAGGACACCCCGACACCTGGTCCCTCGAACCCTCTCAGCGGCTCGGCGTCTCGGCGTCTCCCTCAGCGTCTAGGCGACTGTCACCTCTTTGCACAGGTACACGTCCTGAATCGCATGGAACAGCGCCACGCCGTCCTTGAGCGGCTTCTGGAACGTCTTGCGGCCCGAGATCAGGCCCATCCCGCCCGCTCGCTTGTTGATCACGGCCGTCATCACCGCATCGTAGACATCGTTCTTCCCCGCCGCGCCGCCTGAGTTGATGAGCCCGATCCGCCCCATGTAGCCGTTCGCCACCTGATAGCGGCACAGATCGATCGGGTGATCGCTTGCCAGCTCGGTGTAGATGCGCTCGTCGAACTTGCCGTAGCTCGAGTCGCCCATGTTCAGCGCCTTGTAGCCACCGTTGTTCTCGGGAAGCTTCTGCTTGACGATGTCGGCTTCGATGGTGACGCCCAGGTGATCCGCCTGGCCGGTGAGGTCGGCCGCCACATGGTAGTCCTTGTCCTTCTTGAAGGCGCTGTTGCGCATGTAGCACCAGAGGATCGTGGCGAGGCCGTGCCGATGGGCTTCGGCGAACGCCTGGCTGATCTCCACGATCTGCCGCCCACTCTCGGCCGAGCCGAAGTAGATCGTGGCCCCCACCGCCGCCGCCCCCATGTCCACCGCCTGCTGCACCGTGCCGAACAGGATCTGGTCGAACTTGTTCGGATAGGTGAGCAGCTCGTTGTGGTTGATCTTGACAATGAACGGGATCTTGTGCGCGTACCTGCGGGCGACGGCGCCCAGCACCCCGAACGTCGACGCGACGGCGTTGCAGCCGCCCTCGATCGCCAGCTTCACGATGTTCTCGGGATCGAAATAATCGGGGTTCTTGGCGAAGCTCGCGCCGGCCGAGTGTTCGATGCCCTGGTCCACGGGAAGAATCGAGAGATAGCCAGTCCCCACGAGCCGCCCCGTCCCGTACATGCGCTGCAGGTTCACGAGCACCCGCGGGCTCCGGTCGCTCTGTACGAAGATCCGGTCCACCCAATCCGGCCCGGGAAGATGCAGGCGCTCGCGGGCGATCTTCGGCTTGTCGAATCTCAGGAAATAGTCGGCCTTGTCGCCGAGCGTCTTCGTGATGGCGTCGATCATACATCCTCTGAGGTGAACGGCTCGTGCCGCCGCAAGATTGTATCGGCCCCGGGGCTCAAGCAAGCCCCGTGCCGGGTGCGCCCGCCGGGGGCAATGGCGCCTTCCACCCGTAATGCACGGCGAGCAATCGCAGCACCACCATGACGATCATGGCGACGATGCCGGCGACGGCGTGCGACACCAGGGACGACTCCCACAGTGCGACGAACAGCGCGCTGCCCGTGGCGGACACGGTGGCGTAGAGCTCGCCGGTCCGGAACAGCGTCGGGGCCTCCCCCGCCAGCACGTCGCGCAGGATGCCGCCCCCGACGGCGGTCACGATGCCCAGGAACACCGCCGGTACGGGCGCGAGGCCGGCGCCGAGCGCCTTGAGCGCGCCCACCACCGTATACACGGCGAGGTACAGCGCATCGATGGCGATCAGGATGCGGCCGACGCGAACCACGGAGCCGCTGCGGTAGAACCCCACCGCCGCCGCGACCAGGGCCGTCAGCAGGTACCGCGAGTCCTGCAGCGCGGCGGGCGGTCCCTGCTGCAGCAGGACGTCGCGGATGACCCCGCCCCCCACGCCGGCCACGATCGCGAGCGAGACGCACCCCACGAGATCGAACTGCTTGCGTACGGCGAGCAGGGTGCCGCTCAAGCCGCCCACCAGCACGGCGCCGAGATCGATGAGCGGCGGAACGGAGAAGGGCATCGGGAGGAATGTTCGCCGCTGGCGGGGCGGCGCGGAAGCCGGTCTATTTCGCGGCCTCATGGATCACGGACGTACGAATCTCGACGGCCTGATCGCCCGCTCGAAGGTCCCCGGGCTCCAGTACCTGGCGCTGGATCGGGACCGGACACTGTTCGAGTACACGGGGGGCTGGGCCGACATCGGCCACCAGGTGCCGATGACCGCGGACACGACCATGATGGCCTATTCGATGAGCAAGACGATCACCGCGGCCGCCGTGCTGCAGCTCGTGGCCGCCGGCAAGGTCGCCCTGCAGGATCCGATCGAGCGCTACCACCCCATACCCTACGGGCCGGGCATCACCGTACGGCACCTCCTGGCCCATCTCTCCGGGATCCCCAATCCCATTCCCCTGCGGTGGGTGCATGCGGCCGCGCAGCACGCCGGCTTCGACGAGCAGGCGGCGCTCGAGGCCGAGCTGCGGGCCCATCCCCGCGCGGCGTCCTCCCCGGGGGCGAAGTACCGCTACTCGAACATCGGGTACTGGCTGCTGGGCAGTGTGGTCGAGCACGCGAGCGATCAATCGTTCGCCTCGTACGTGGCCGAGCGGGTCTTCGCGCCGCTCGAAATTCCGCCGGCGGCGTTGGGGTACGCGATCCCCGATGCCGGGCACCACGCCCGCGGATACCTCGAGAAGTACTCGTTCATGAATCTCGCGAAGCGCCTGCTCATCGACCGGCAATTCATCGGGGACTACGAAGGGGCATGGCTGCGGATCGAGCCGCACTACTTGAACGGGCCAGCGTTCGGTGGTCTCGCGGGCACCGCGCGGGGGTTCGGCGCTTTTCTGCAGGACCAGCTGCGCCCGCGATCCGTGCTGTTCGACAACCCCGCCCGCGAGCTGCTGTACACGGCGCAGCGGACCCGCACGGGCCGCGTCGTGCCCATGGGGCTCGGCTGGCATCTGGGCGACCTCGACGGCATTCCGTTCTTCTACAAGGAGGGCGGCGGCGGCGGATTCCACTGCGAGATGCGGGTGTACCGCGTCAACCGGATCGCGACCGTGGTCATGACCAACGCCACGGGCTTCGACGTGAAACAGTGTCTCAATGCGGTGGACCGCCAATTCCTGGGCTGAGGCCGCGCCGCAGGTCCGAGAGCAGCGCCTCGGCCGAGACCGGCCGACCGAGTAATTCCTCCATCACTCGTCGCGACGAGCGCTCCAGCCCGAACCGGTAGATCCGTTCCCGCACGAAGTCGTACCAGGTGGAGTCGCCGAGGGTGAACGCGCCGTGCACCTGGCGGATCCGGGCCCGCAGGTCGGCGGCGATGAACGCCCCGAGCGCGTAGTTGACGAGATACCCCGGGACGTCGATCAGTTGGCCTCGCATGGCCCACCACGACAATTCTGGGTGTGGCACGACGCGCAGGTACCGGCTCGTCAGCTCGGTCCACACGACATTGGGATCGAGGTTTGGATCACGCTGCATACGGGCCTCGAACAGCGACCAGCACGCGTCCATCATCACGCCGAAATAGGCGGCGCGCCGGTTCTCGGCGGGCGGCGCCGAGTCGCCCAGATACCGGGCCTGCCAGTGACCGTCGTACGCCTCGCCGTCGGCCAGGTCGGCGATCGCCTCGGTGAACAGGTCGGCATCGGGCCAGTCGCTGAACGCCGGACGGGTGCGGATGCCGGCGATGTGAATGGCGTGCCCCGTCTCGTGCAACAGCTCCCCCAGGTTGTCGAGCCCGCCGACCGCGTAGGAGGCGAACACCCAGGGCTCGCCCGGCTGCCAGGCCCCGCGGGTGAAGCCGGGGCGCGCGCCGAACGTGGTGAAGGCCACGGGATCCTTGCCGGCGCGCGGCTCGAGGTCGAAGTGCACGCCGAGTACCACCGGGTCGGCACCGAGATCGCGATAGAAGCGCCCGTCCACGGCCAGCAGCGAGTCGCGCGGGATCCGGGGGGACAGCCGCCGACTCGCGGCCCCCATCGCGTAGTAGAGATCCCAGGGCTCCAGCTGGGAGTCGGGCAGGGTCGACCGCCATGCATCGAGCAGGCGTTCGAGCCAGTGTTCCACCGAATCGGGGACGAAGCCCAGCTCGCTCACCCGCCGCGCGAACGGCGTCGGCCCAGTCCCCCATTCACGCGCCCGTCGCCGCAGCAGCTCGCGCCACGGGCTCGCGGCTTCGTCGGCGCCGTTCACACTGCGCCACACGCGGTCGAGCCCGTGGAACAGTCGCCGGCGCCTGGCTCCGTCATCCGTGACACCGAGCAGGCCGAGCACCGTGAGCCGGTCGAGCCGCTCGCCGTCCACCACCACGTCGCGGGTCGCCACGCCGTAGCAGTCGTACAGCCGGGACTGCAGCGAATCGGCGTCGGTCAATGCCCGCGCGTCGTACACGCAGCGCGCGGGATCCACGGCCGCCGGCCCGTCCGTCGATTCCGTCTCCTCGGTCAGCGCCTCGGCCACCGCCCGACGCATGACCGCCAGGGCGCGCCGGTCCACGGTATCCGCGAGCGCCAGGGAATCGATCGTGAGCTCGCGCACCAGCTCGGTGCGCGCCGCCAGATAGCGGGACCGGAAGCCCGGGACGGAGTCGAGTCGCCCTCGCCAGGTGAGGATGTCCAACCGGTCCTTGAGCGTCAGCGTTGCGGCGTATACCGATTCGGCGCGGGCCAGCGCTGCAGGTGCCGGCACCGCGTGCGGGCCTCCCGGACGGCAGGCGGCAACACCCAGGAGAAACCCGCTGCAGCGATGGAGACGGCGCATGTCGGGGAATGTCGGCATCGGGGCAGCCGCGCGGAAGCCTCCCGGTTAATTTGCGGCCATGATGCGTACTCGACTGGCAATGATCTCGGTGTCCCTAGCTGTCGTCGCCTGCCGCGGCGAGCGCCGTACTCCTCCCGCTACCTCGAGCGCCGCTCCCCAGGCTCCCTCCACGATTCCCGCGGCGGACGTGTCACACGGTGAAGCCGCCATCGGAACGGCGGACACGGCGCTGGTGGACGCGCACGCGCCGCCGCGGACCGCCGCGACCCTGCGCCGCATCCGAA
>DATDED010000285.1:0-7759 GCA_036523455.1 Gemmatimonadales bacterium | reverse complement strand
GCCGGCGCAGGCCCACCGACACGCCGAGCGTCCACAGCCGGGTGATGGGAGCGGTGCCGTCGCCCGCGTCGTGGCGCCGCAGGGTGCTCGTCGAGAGATCGGCGAGCAGCTCGAGCTTCCAGGGGTTCGCCAGCGGCAGGTCCACGGCCCCCGTGAGCGCGGGCGCCACGTCGGGGCGCACGTCGAGCGGCGTCACGATCGAATCGTGGACGAGCGTGGAGGTGTAGCGGGCTCCCAGCGTCGCGTGGACCGACGTCTGGGCGGCGACAGTGCAGCGCGGAACCGCGAATAGGACCGCCAGGCCAACGGCGATTGCCCTTCGCCGCACCCCGATCACGCCGCCGGTCTCCGCACCGCCCGGATGCCGGCCACGACCAGGAGCAAGGCACCGTACACGCAGACGATCAGCGGCCCGGTCGGAAGGTCCTTCGTGTACGAGAGCCACAGTCCGAGGATCGACGCGAGGGCGCCCGTGATCCACGAAATCGCGGCCATGCGGCGTTTGTCCCCGGTGAACAGGTTCGCGATCACGGCCGGCACCACGAGGAAGGTAAACACCATCAGGACCCCGGCGATCGGTACGGCGAGCGTGATGACGACGCCGAACGAAAGGTAGAACAGGAAGTCCCACCAGCGGATCTTCCACCCCTGTTTCTCGGCGTCCTCGGCGTGGAAGGAGATAGTGAGAAACCGGTGCCGGAACACGTACTGGAACACGCCGAGCGCGGCGTAGATGGCCGCTAGTTTGGCGATCGCGGGCCAGGTGACCCACAGGAGGCTGCCCACCAAAGTCTTTTCCACGGCCTCGCCGCCCCCCGGCACCTTGTTGGCGACGAGCACTGCGGCGGCGGAGGCCACGACGTACACGATGCCGATGAACGCCTCCTGGGGTACCCGTCCGGTGTGGCGGGAGGTGCGCGTGAGGGAGAAGAGGAGCGCGCCGAGGGCCGTGGCCACCAGGGCGAAGATGTACGTCTTGGAGGAATCCGGGTCGATATGAAACAACAGGGCCACGAGGCTTCCCAGGGCGGCCATCTGGGCGAGCGACAGATCCACGAAGATCACCTCACGGGCGATCACGTGGAGCCCGAGGTAGGCGAGCATGGCGACCAGCACCATGCACGCCACGAACGGCGGCAGCATCAGCTCCAGTCCGCTCACAATTCCTCCCTCAGTTGGCCGGGGTGGTGGTAGCCGCGCCGAAGGCGCGGCCCAGCTCCGTGATCCAGAGATTCATCAGGTCGAAATAGGTCGTGACTCCAGCGGCACCGCCGGTGTTGGACGGCACGATCACGGCCTTGGCCCCGGTGCGTTGGGCTACGTCCTGCACCTGGCTGCGGTCGTAGTAGTTGGTGGAGAGCAGCACGGGAATGTGCTTCTCCTTCATGCCGACGATGATTTCCTGCACGTGCCGCGGCGTGGGCGGGATCCCAGGCTTCGGCTCGATATAGTCGAAGCAGTTCACCTGGAACTCGCGCGAGAAATAATCCCATTCCTTGTGATAGCACGCCACCTGCGTGCCGCGGAACGGCAGGGCCTGCTTCAGCCAGCCGCCGAGGCGATTGAGCAGCGGTGCACCCTGATACTGGCGGGCCTTCAGAAAGTCGAACAGCTTGCCCTGGCGGTCCAGGTCGGCAAGGGTCTGCCCCCCGAGGAGCTGGACCAGCTCAGGGCCGAACAGCGCCTTGTACATGCGGTCTTCGAAGTCTTTCTCCCGAGCACTGAAGTAGTCGGCGTCGGCGGGAGAAACGCGCTTCAAGCCGGTCAGAATGTTGCGGGCGATGATCACGGCGTTCAGCGGATCGGTCCAGATGTGAGGATTGCCGAACACGTGGATATCGCCCTGGGTGCGCGAGAAGCTCGTGGGCACGTCGAGCAGGTCGATCCCCGCATACGCGGCGACATAGCCAGGCCCGCCCTCGGTGACCTTCGGGTTGCCGGCCTTGTCGAGCAGCGCAGGTACCCACAGCTCGAGGTCGAGACCGGTCGTGACGAACAGGTCCGCCTGGGCGAGCGTCGGGACGAAGCTGGGTTTGGGCTGTACGTAGTGCGGGTTCTCGTCTCCCACGGCAATTGAAGAAACGATGCCCCGGTCGCCGGTGATCTCACGGGCGATCGCAGCGTAGGTGGTGAGCGACGTCACGACCTTGACCGGAGGGGCCGTGACAGACGGAGCGCCCATCAGAGCGAGGAACAGCGGAAGTGGTCTGAGCATGTCAGTAGGTCTCGTGTTTGTGGGGGCCAATCGCCCAGACAGCCTGGAGCGCGAATTGGTGCGTCGGACTCGCCGACGCGATCTTTTGCCACATGTACTGCGCGCGGAGCTCGACCCATTCGCTCTCCCACAGGGTGAGCGAGGGAATCAGTTGGCGCGTGACCAGGCCGGTGAGGGGCTCCTCGACCGAATTGAAAGCGAGTCCGGCGATGAAGCGCTGATTCAACTTGTACGTGCTGCCGACGTAGGCGCCGAGGCGGGTCGGGCCGACGCTCGCATACCGTTTGCGCAGCGCCAACACCTCGGCCCGCAGCGTCCACTCGTGGTACAGCGCCTGCTGCGGAGGCCGCCAGGTGAACCGGAAATCGAGTCCGCCCACCGCGGTCTGCAACGCCGAGTCGGGGTTCTGTCCGATCAGCCCCGTCGCGCCCAGCTGCATGTAGGTGGAGCGCCCCAGCTGCCAGAAATTGAGCAGGTGCACGAGGAAGCTGGGCCGGCCGCCGCCGCCGAACAGCTCGGCGTCGCTCGCGCTGCGGGTCACCTGCGCCGTGAGCTCGTGCGTTCCGAACCCGCCGAACGCGCGGTAGAGGGAGATGCCGGTTCCGGAGAGCCCGTCGGGCCCGAGGTAGGAGCGAATCGCAAGCGGATACTCGGTCTCAGGGAGTGCGTGCAGGTGCCAGCGGTTCAGCTCGCCGAACTGTTGCCGGAACTTTCCAATATCGAACCGCACATGGCCGGGCAGGCCGGTCCAGTACGCGTATCCTTCTTCAACGCTTACCTCGCCGCCTTCCAGGCTCACGAAAATCTTGGTGTGGGAATACGGGTCGAGCGCCGACTGAAAGCCGATCTCGAACTCGCGCGGGTCGAAATTGTTGCGCTGGATCCCCGGTGCCGTGCCGATCGCCCGCACGTCACCGGTGACGCTGATTTCGGGGTTGAGCTGGCTCTGATTGCGCTCGCGGCCGATGAACTGCGTCGGCTGGGCCGCGGCGGCGCTGTCGCGCGGTCCGGCGGCGGCCGCCGCCGCGGCCCGCAGTGCGGCGAGATCGTCCTGCACCGAGACGCTCTCCGCCCGGACGGCGGCGAGCGTGGTGTCCGGGCGCGGGCCGCCGGCCTGGAGCCGCGCGAGCACGGCGAGGACGCTGTCGAGTCGCGCCTGGACCCGACGCAGCTCGGCGGCGAGGGAATCCACCTGGCGTTGCGTCGCAGGGGCCGGCCGTTGGGCCGCGAGCCCCGCCGCGGGGAGGCTGAGCGCCGCGACGGCGACAAGCCAGCGCGGGGTGAGTGATGTCATGATGTCTTTGACTCCTGTCTGGACCGGTTGCGCGCACCCGCCCGACTTGGGCGGTTGCGGGAACGAGCCGTCGCCCATTCGGGCGCGGCGGGTTGTCAGGACAGGGCGGGGGGGGCGCGCGGCGGAGCGACCCGCGCACGACGCCGGGCGGGTGCCGGTCGCGCGCGATCCTGTGTCGGCGACCGGCGGCCGGCGCCGGTGGTCAGCGGCACGCGGCGTTTGGCCGCGAGCCAGGACCGGGTCGCGTCGTACTGGCACTGCGCACAGCGTGCGGCATCGTGGACCGTCACGCACTGTGCGCTGTGATGCGACTCGAGCGTGGCCGGCCCGCCGAGTGAGTCGCTGGCATGCGCCAGCGCCACGGCGCCACCCGCCCCCGCCTGGAGCACGAACAGCAGGGTCGCGATGCCGCGTGCCACTCCGCGATGCACTCCGGTCGACCAGCGTTGCATGATGGCCCTCAACGCGCCGTGGACGGGGTGCCACGCGCGTACGCGCGCAGCCGCCGCAACATGCGCCGGTCGTGACGCACCGGATCGTCCGCCTTCGGCGTTTCGATAATCTTAATCACTCCCACGAGATTCGGGTCCCGCATGATACGCCGGAACGCGTCGGGACCGATTGCGCCTTCCCCGATCCAGGCGTGCCGGTCGATGCGCGATCCCCGCGCCACCCGCGAATCGTTGAGGTGCAGGCACTTGAGATGCGCCAGTCCCACTGCGCGGTCGAACTCCCGCCACACCGCCGCGATGTCGGCGGCCACATTATACCCGGCTGCGTGCAGATGGGCGGTGTCGAGGCAGAATCCCACGCGCGGCCGCACGGCGGGCGGCAGCGCCTCGCGCAGGGCCGCCAGCTCCTCGAAGGTCGCGCCCAATGCCGTCCCGGCCCCCGCGGTCCCCTCGATGAGCACCCCCGGCCCGTCCACGCGCGTCAGGCAGGCGGCGTAGCTTTGCGCGTTGCGCTCGAGCCCGGAGGCGCGATCGTCCATGAAGTTCCCCGGGTGACTCACCACCCAGGGGATGCCGAGCATCCGGCAGCGCTCCAGCTCGCGGGTGAAGCTCGCTTCACTGCGCGCCCGCAACGCCGCGTCGGGCGAGGCCAGGTTGATCAGGTAGCTGTCGTGGGCCACCACGGCGCGGATCCTCGACCGCGTCAATGCCGACCGGAAGCCGTCGGCCTGGGCCGCGTCGATCGCCGGTTCGCGCCACTGATTGGGCGTCTTGGTGAACACCTGGATCGCGTTCGCGCCGACCGTTCGTCCGCGTTCGGGCGCGTGCGCCACGCCGCCCAGGCTCGACACGTGCGCGCCCAGCAGATCGTCGTGGGGGATCAGGGCGACTCCGCTGGAAACGCGAGCTGCGAGATCAGCGGCACGAAACGGACTCCGCCCGCGCTGCGTTCGGCCCACCCGTCTGCTCGGCGCTCCAGAATGACCAGCTCCTGCTCCGCCTGGTCACCGATCGGCGCCACGATGCGCCCGCCCGGTGTCACCTGCTCGAGCAGTGGTGGAGGCACGCGCGGGATCGCGGCGGTGACGAGGATACCGTCGAACGGCGCCGCCTCGGGCCACCCGGCGGCTCCATCGCCGAGTCGCGTGGTCACGTTGCCGATTCCGAGTCGACGGAGCCGCTCCTCCGCTTCGACCAGCAGGTCCGGCAACCGCTCGACCGTGTAGACGTGCCCCACCAGCCGGCCGAGCACCGCAGTCTGGTAGCCCGATCCCGTGCCGATCTCGAGCACGCGCTGCCGGCGGTGCGCGCCGAGCGCGGCGGTCATCACCGCCACGATGTAGGGCTGCGAGATCGTCTGTCCGTTGCCGATGGGCAACGGGCCGTCGCGGTAGGCCTGCCGGTCGAGGCCGTCGGCCAGAAACCACTCGCGCGGAATGCGGGCCATCGTCGCCAGCACGCGAGCGTCGCGAACGCCGCGCGCCGCGAGTTGCCGGCGGACCATGCGGCGCCGGGCGGAGCGGGTTTCCGGGGCAGGGGGCATCGCCCGAAAGATGCGCTCAGTCCAGCGTCTTGTGGAATCGCCGCACGGCCAGCGAGATCAGGGCCACGGCGAAGCCGCACAGGATCAGCACCTGCGGCCAGATCCCGTTCAGGCCCACGCCCTTGAGCAGAATGCCGCGCAGCACCTGGAGATAGTGCGTGAGCGGCAGCAGGAGGCTGAACCACTGGAACAACGCCGGCATCGCCGCGCGTGGAAACATGAAGCCGGAGAGCAGGATGTTCGGCATCACGAAGAAGAAGCTGACCTGCATCGCCTGCTGCTGGTTCTTGACCATCGTGGAGATGAACAGGCCGAAGGAGAGGCTGGCGATCACGAAGATCAGCGACACGCCGTAGAGCAGCAGCAGGCTGCCCGAGAGCGGCACATCGAACACGAAGCGGCCGAGCGTGAGCACCGCGGTCATCTGCACGATCCCCACCCCGATGTAGGGGGCGATCTTCCCCAGCATCAGCTCGGTCTTGGTTATCGGCGTGACGATGAGCTGCTCCAGGGTACCGCGCTCGCGCTCCCGGACGATCGCCATCGCCGTGATGAGCACGAGCGTGAGCGTGAGGATCACCCCCACCAGGCCGGGCACGATGTAGTTTGGGCTGCGCAGCCCGGGGTTGTAGCGCGGCCGCACGCGCACGTCGATGGGAACACTCAAGCGGCCGGCGCCGGCGACGAGCGCGCGCAGATTGCGTACCTGGCCGACGCCGGCCGCCGCGGCGAGCGCGGACTGGGACGACAGGGGGTCGGAGGCGTCGATCACGACCTGCACCGTCGCGGTGCGGCCGCGGCCGAGATCGCGGGCGTACTCGGGAGGGACGATGATGCCGGCCTGCGCCCGCCCCCGTTCGATCGCCGCATCGAGCCCCGGCTGGCCGTCAACGTGGTCCACGATGCGGAAGCTCCCGGTGTTCTCGAACGCCGCGATCAGGTCGCGGCTCTCCGGCGTACGCGATCGGTCCAGCACCACCGTCGGGATGTGCCGCACGTCGGTTTGAATCGCGTACCCGAACATCAGCAGCTGCACCACCGGGACCCCGATCATGATGCCCAGCGTGAGCCGGTCGCGCTTCATCTGGATGAATTCCTTGCGGAACATCGGCCAGAAGCGGGACATCATCGCTCGTCGCGCTCCTGGAGGATGATGAAGGCGTCCTCGAGCGTCCGGCCGCCGACCTGCGCCGCGACCTCCGCCGGCGTGCCTAGGGCGATCAGGCGCCCCAGACTCATCATCGCCAGCCGGTCGCAGCGTTCGGCCTCGTCCATGTAGTGCGTCGTCACCAGGACGGTGGTGCCGCCCTGCGCGAGATCATGGATGGCCTGCCAGAAGTTGCGTCGCGCGGCCGGGTCCACGCCGGCTGTCGGCTCGTCGAGGAACAGGACGGGCGGCTGGTGCAGCAGCGCGCAGCCCAATGCCAGGCGCTGCTTCCAGCCGCCCGAGAGCTGCCCCGCCAGCTGCTCGAGTCGTCCGCCGATGCCCAGAAACCCCACCACCTCCGCCGTGCGCGTGGTGCGCGCCGGGCCCGCCAGGCCGTAGATCCCGCCGTAGAAGTCGAGGTTCTCGGCGACGGTGAGATCCTCGTACAACCCGAACCGCTGGGACATGTAGCCGATCTGCATCTTCACGCGCTCCGGCGCCGTGCGGATGTCGATCCCCGCGACGGAGGCGGTGCCTTCGGAGGGGTCGAGCAGTCCGCACAGCATGCGGATCGTCGTGGTCTTGCCCGAGCCGTTGGGTCCGAGCAGGCCGAACACCTGCCCGCGGGGGATCTGGAGCGTCAGTCCGGAAACGGCGGTGAGGGCGCCGAAGCGGCGCGTCAACTGCTGGATGTCGACTGCGACGTCGCTCACGGCGTGAGCGGCAACTCGAGCGTCACGGGCAGGCCGGCCTTCAGACGCCCGGCCGGATTGTCGAATCCCACCTTGATGGCGAAGACGAGATCGGCGCGCTCGCGGTCGGTGAGGGCGGCGCGCGGCGTGAACTCGGCGCGCGTCGCGATGTCGACGATGCGTCCGCTCACTGGCGTCGCCAGACCGTCGGCGCGAATCGTCACCGTCTGGCCGAGGTGCACCCGCGCGATATACGGCTCGCCGATGTACGCGCGGATCCAGGGTTGCGCCACGACGCCGAGCGACACAACCGGCATGCCGACGGCCGCGGCCTCGCCCGGCTCGAGATAGCGCGTGAGGATGACGCCGTCGGCCGGGGCGAGCAGCACGAGCTCGTCGCGGATCGCCTCGGTGGC
>DATDED010000284.1:0-7419 GCA_036523455.1 Gemmatimonadales bacterium | reverse complement strand
GCGGTAGCTCTCGCCCACCGCCCCGGCCGACAGCGCGACCGCTTCCTCGATGGTCGTGACCGGCAGCCGGCGGATTTCCTCGCCGGTGACGCGCTGCAGGTCCTGCGGCGCCATCGGGTCGAGTACCCGGTCCGGCACGGCCGTCACCGCGATCGACTCGATCTGCAGGGCGAGGGACTCCATGGAGACGTTCAGCATCACTGTCTCGCCGCTGCGGACCAGCACGCTGTCGAACGCCATCGGGCGGTACCCGATCCGGGCGACTTGCACCCGATGCCACCCGCTGCGGACCTCGCGCACCCGGTAGAACCCGGCCGTATCGGTGGAAGCGCCCTGCCGCCCGCCGTCCACCGAAATCGTGGCACTGCCGATCCCTAGTCCCGACACCGCATCGCGCACCCGGCCCGCGATCGCCCCGCCGGTCTGGCCGGAGAGCGGGGCGCTCAGCGTTCCGAGCACCGCCGCGGCTACCAGTGCGCGTCTCACGGCACCTCCACGAGATAGAGATCCGTGGTCCGTCCGAGCAGGCGTTCGGCCACGATATGGCGGCCGTCCGGAGCGAGCGCCGCGTGACGATAGAATTCCAATGGTGGAGTGAGCGCCGTCTCGGCCCCGCTCGCCAAATCCACCACCACGACCGTGCCCCCGCTGTCGCGCTGTACCAGGCCGAGGGCCGTGTCGCTAAGGAACGACACCTTGCCGCCCACGACCGCCACGAGCCGCCCCGCCCCCACGCCTACGTCCCGCGCGATGTTGCCCGCCCCGAAATCGTGGGCGGTCGAGAGGCCGCCGGTCGACGCCTGCAGCCGGAACACCCGCGAGTCGCCGTTGACGGTGAAGTACACGGTGTCGTCGCCGGCCGCCGTCACCGAGGAGGCCTGGTCGGTCCCCGGGAGCATCGTCAGGACCGGCGCCGGCCCGCGGAAATCGAGCTGCACGACCTCCAGTCCGGTCGTGAGCGTGTCGCGCAGCGTGCAGAGGCTGCACACCGCCGGGTAGTCCACCTTCTGGCCGACGAAGACGAGCACGCTGTCTCCGAGCCACGAGACCTGGGAGGTCGACTGATGGATGCGGCCGCTCGGCCCGGGATAGGGGATCGTCTGCAACACGCGCGCGCGCTCCGGGTGATCCATCGGCGCCACCACCAGCTGCTGCGCGAACGGCGCGACCGGCCAGCCCACCGACAGGGAGGCGGTCGCCCGCACATACGCCACCCGCCCGTCGGACGAGACCGCCGCCGCCGTGTAGGCGTTCACCGAGTCGGCGGCGGCGGGGACCAGATTGCAGATCTCGCGCTCGATCGTGCCGCCGGCGGTGGGGAGTTGAGCGAGACAGCGGTCGAGATCGTCGCGATCGATTCGCTCGGCCGTATAGAGGAAGCTCCGGCCATCCGGAAGCCAGCTGGGCCACAGGTCGTCGCCCGGATTGAACGTGACGCGAACCAGCGCGCCCGTGCCGGCCGGCTGATTCGGGGTGTACACCCCCGGGATCGACGGCGACTCGTGGCTGCAGGCGGTCGCGAGGAGCGCCAGCGCGAGTGGTGTGTGTCGCATCATGATAAGTGGTGCATGCGGCCCGCGATTTCCTTGACCAGCTTCGCGGCCACGCGAGCCGTGAGCCCGAGCCCGTCGAGCTCGGGGTTCAGCTCCACCACGTCGGCGCCGACGATCGGCACGTCCAGTCGATGCAGCAGCGTCAACACTTCCCGGACCGTCAACCCGCCCGGCTCGGGATGCGACACACCGGGCACATGGGCCGGGTCCAGCCCGTCGAGATCGATCGAGACATACACCGGATGGGCGGGCGCCGGGCGGCGCCCGGCGACCCAGGCGTCCATGTCGATCACCTGGACACCGTAGCGCTCCGCCTGGGCGCGCTGGGAGGCGCTCGTCGCCCGAATGCCGACCTGGACCAGCTCGTCCAGCAACCGCTCCTCCAGTGCACGGGCGAACGGACAGGCGTGCGAGTAGCGGTCGCCGTCGAACTCCTCATACAGGTCGGGGTGCGCGTCCACGTGGAGCACCGAGAGCCGCGGATGCCGCGGCCGCATGGCCCGCAGGACGGGATAGGTGATCGAATGATCGCCGCCCAGCACGATGGGGCGTCCCCCGCCGGCGAGCAGGCGGGTCACGCCCGCCTCGATCGCGGCCCGCGCTTCGGGAGAGTGGGTCGCGGGCAGCGCCAGATCGCCCGCGTCGGCGAGCGTCCCTGGGGCCCCGATGTCCACCAGCTCTTCGGTCCAGGGGTTGCCGCCGGGCGAGCTGAGCGCGGCGCGAATCGCCGTGGGCGCTGCCGCGGGCCCGCGACGGAACGAGGACGCGGCGTCGAACGGCACGCCGAGGAGGGTGGGGACGCCGGGACCGGACATGACCAAAGCCTAACCGGCCGTGGCGCGCCCGCCAGCGCGTTATCTTGCCCTTTCCGATGCGCATCACGGAGCTGCACCCGGCTGCGGACCACGAGCTCGTCCTGATGGGAGAGGAGGAGCGCGCGGGATACCGGGGCATCATCGCGATCCACAGCTCCCGACTCGGGCCCGCCGTGGGCGGGACGCGGCTGTGGCGTTATGCGTCTACTGACGCGGCACTCACCGATGCCCTGCGGCTGGCCCGTGGCATGTCCTACAAGAACGCCGTCGCGGGGCTGCCGATGGGCGGCGGGAAGTCGGTGATCATGGCGGACGGCGGCGCCGCTTCGCGCGAGCAGCTCTTCGTCGCGCACGGTCGCTTCGTGGAATCGCTGGACGGCCGCTACATCACCGCCGAGGACGTCGGCACTTCCCACCGGGACATGGCCGTCGTGAAACGGGAGACCCGGCACGTCGCGGGGCTCCGGGATCCTTCCCCGGTCACGGCCCACGGCGTTTTCCGGGCCCTGCTCGCGGCCGCACAACACCGCTGGGGCAGCGAAGACCTCACCGGGCGGACCGTCGCGCTGCAGGGATGCGGCAATGTGGGAAGCGCGCTCGCCCGGGCGCTCGCCGCCGCTGGCGCCCGCCTGGTCGTCTCCGACGTGGACTCGGAAGCCGGGCGCCGCTGCGTGGCGGAAACCGGGGCGCGCAGTGTCGCAACCGACGCCATCTACGACGTTCCCGTTGATGTGTTCGCCCCGTGCGCGCTGGGAGGCATCCTCGACGACCGCACCATCCCACGCCTGCGCTGCGAGATCGTGGTCGGCGCGGCGAACAACCAGCTCGCCGTGCCGGGGGACGCCGACCGGCTCGCGGCGCGCGACATTCTCTACGTCCCCGATTACGTCGCCAACGCGGGTGGAGTGATCGACGGTGCGCGCGACATCTGCGGCTGGAGCGACGCGCGGGTCGGCACCGCGGTCGAGGCCATCTACGATACCACGCGAGACATCCTGCACCGGGCCGAGGCGGCGGGCGTCACCCCGGCCACCGCCGCCGATCGGCAAGCGGAAGCCGCGCTGCTGGCTGGGGGCGCGCGCGCGTGAGTCCCCGCCGCTTCCGGCTGTTCCTCGCCGCCGCCCTCGGCCTGGCGCTCATCGCCGGGCTCGTCGTCTGGGTGGCCGTCCCGCTCCCCGCTGCGCTCGCCTCCCCCGGCCCCGTCCCCCGACTGGTGCTGCTGGACCGTCACGGCCTCCCGCTGCGGGCCACGCGCTCGGACGAGGGCAGCCGCGGCGGCTGGACGCCGCTCGCCGAGCTCGATCCCAGAATCCTCCAGGCGTTCCTCGCGGTCGAGGACCGGCGCTTCTACAGCCACCACGGTGTCGACCTGCGGGCGCTGGCCCGTGCCCTGCGGGACGATCTGCGGGCTCGGGGCCCCGTGTCCGGCGGCTCGACGATGACGATGCAGCTCGTCCGGCTGCTGCGCGGCACCCCGCGGACCCTCACCGGTAAGCTGAGCCAGATGCTGTGGGCGCTGCGCCTGGACGCCCACCTCGACAAGCAGACCATCCTCGAGCAGTACCTGAACCGAGTTCCCCTCGGACAGGGAACCATAGGAGTCACCGCGGCGGCCGAGCTCTACTTCGGCGCCGACCCGCGCAGCGTGAGCCTCGGTCAGGCGGCGTTGCTCGCCTCGCTCGCGCACGCGCCGTCGCGCGACAACCCCCTGGTGGCACCGCAGCGGGCGCGCGCCCGCCGCGGGGCGGCGCTCACCCGCATACAGGCGCTCGGCTACGCGCGCGACGAGGATGTGGCGCGTGCCCGGGTCGAGCCGGTGCTCCGCCACGACGCCGGATCGCCGTTCCTCGCGCCGCATTTCACGACCCGCGTGCTACAGTGGGCCGAGCGCGACGGCGGTGGCGCAGTGCCGAGCGGTGAGTGGCGCACGACGCTCGACCTGGGATTGCAGACGGCGCTCGAAGCCGAGGTGCGCCACACCGTGGACGTGCTGCGGGACAAGGGCGTCGCCCACGCCGCCGTCGTGGTGCTCGACAATCCATCTGGGCAGATCCTCGCCTGGGTCGGGTCTCCCGACTTCTTCGCCGATACGAGCGGCCAGGTGGACATGGTGGTCTCTCCGCGCCAGCCGGGATCGGCGCTGAAACCGTTCCTGTACGGGCTGGCGTTCGATCGCGGCGTCACGCCCGCCACCGTGCTCCCCGACCTACCGCGCACCTACCAGACCACACTCGGCCCCTATCGCCCACGGAACTACGACCGTCAGTTCCACGGGCCGGTGCGCGCCCGCGATGCTCTGGGCAGCTCCTACAACGTGCCGGCGGTCGAGCTGGCCGAGCGGCTCAGCGTGTCCAGTCTGTTGAACACGCTGCACGACGCCGGCTTCGCATCCCTCGACCACAGCGCGGAGTACTACGGTCTGGGGCTCTCGCTCGGGAACGGTGACGTCACCCTGCTCGAGTTGGCGAACGGGTACCGCGCGCTGGCGAACGGTGGCGTGTGGAGACCGGTGACATGGAAGGCGGCGGGTGAGACGACGGCGGATGAGGCGGCGGTAGGCAAGGCGACGGATGGGGAGCGGCGCGTGATGTCGCCGCAGGCGGCGGCGCTGGTGCTCGACATTCTGAGCGATCCGGTGGCGCGCATCCCGAGCTTCGGCACGGAGACCGTCCTCGACTTCCCGTTTCCCGCGGCAACGAAGACGGGAACGAGCCGCCATTTCACCGACAACTGGTCGGTGGTGACGACGGCCGGATTCACGGTCGCCGTGTGGGTCGGCAACTTCAGCGGCCGCCCGATGCAGGGCGTCGGCGGCATAACAGGCGCCGGCCCGCTGCTGCACCGCGCCGCGCTGCTCGTGGCGCAGCGCTACCCGCCGGGCGTCCTGCCTTCCCCCGCGCACAGCGGCGCCGTTCCGGTGCGGATCTGCCGCCTGTCGGGCCTGCTCGCGGGGCCCGATTGCCCGCCGATGACCGAGTGGTTCGTCCCCGGCACGGAGCCGACGCGTCCGTGTGACTGGCACCGCGACGGGCGGGTCGAGCTGCCGGCGGAGTACGCCGAGTGGGCCGCCGGCACCCAGGGCGCATTCCCGGTGACCGCCGCCGTCGCGAGTGCCGAGCCGGACCGCTTCCGGATCCTCTCACCCCAGGACGGCGATCGCTACACGATTCCGGTCGGCGGCGACCCGCGCTACGCGACGATCGCGCTGCGTGCGGCGGGGGGAGAGAGCGACGGCTCCCGGGTGCACTGGCTGGTGGACGGTCGCGCGTGGCACGAAGCGCGCTGGCGCCTGGTCCCGGGACGACACACGGTTCGGGCGGTAAATGCTCGCGGGGAAAGCGACATGGTCACAATAGACGTACTCGGTACTCGGTAATCGGTAGTCGGCAGGGCGTGCCGATGACCGACGACCGATGACCGACGACCGATGACCGATGACCTGATCACCGACTTCCCACCGCCGGCGTTTTCAAGTACTGATCGATCCAGTCCAGCAGCACCCCCCACCAGATGCGACGGTTGCGCGGCTTCAGCACCCAGTGACCCTCGTCCGGGAAGTAGAGGAATTTCGCCGGGATGCCCATGCTGCACGCCGCCGTGAACGCCTGATACCCCTCCGACAGATCCACGCGGTAGTCGAGCTGGGAGTGCACCACCAGCAGCGGCGTCTTCCAGTTCTTGACGAAGTTCAACGGGGACCACTTCTCCCACTGGTCCCGCGCCTGGTAGGCCGTGCCGCCGAACTCCCAGTTGGGGAACCACAGCTCCTCGGTGGATCCGCCCATGCTCACCGTGTTGAACACGCCGTCGTGCGACACCAGGCACTTGAAGCGATCGGTGTGGCCGGCGATCCAGTAGATCATGTAGCCGCCGTAGCTCGCGCCGGCGGCGCATTCCCGCATCGAATCCACATAGGGCAGCTGGTTCACCACGTCGAGGCCTTTCATGAGATCATCGTAGGGCCAGTCGCCCCAGTGCTGCGACACGGCGTCGGTGAACGCCTGTCCGAAGCCGGTCGAGCCGTGGCGATTCACCATCACCACCACGTAGCCGCGCGAGGCGAACATCTCGTAGTTCCAACGCGCGCCCCAGTAGTCGTTCCAGGCGGTCTGCGGGCCGCCGTGGAACAGGTCGATCACCGGATACTTCTTCGCCGGGTCGAACCCGGGCGGCTTCAACAACCACCCGAACACCGAATCGCCCCGCGCCCCGACGAACCCGAACTGCTCGAGCGGGCGCAGATCGAGGGACGCGACCGCGGCGTCGGTGTGGTGCGTCAGCGCCTTGCCGCTGATCCAGACTTCGGGGGGCTGGGTGTTGCTCTGATGCAGATAGACGAGCGTCTTGCCATCGGCCGAGACGGAGGGACCCGTGTTCATGCCGGCGCCCGCGACGAGCGCCGTGCGCCGGAAGCCGGGCAGGTCGATGCGGTAGATGTTCACGCGCCCGCGCTCCTCGACGACCGCGAAGACACACTTCGAATCCGGACACCAGGTGTAGGACCCGACCGAGAGGCTCCAGCCCGCCGTCGCTTCGACGGGCGCGCCCCCGCCCGTGCGCGGCACGAGCATCAGCCGCTGGCGGTCCGCCTCGAAGTTGGGACGCTCCATGGACAGGTAGGAGAGCCACTTTCCGTCCGGAGAGTAGCGCGGCGTGTTGTCCGCCCCCTTGCTCGCCGTAGTGACGTTCTTCCATTTGGACCCGTCTCCCGTCCCCCCTCCCCCGTCCCATGGCAGCTCGTAGATGTCCACGTTCGTATTCGTGGCCACGACGTCGTCCCCGTGCATGGCCACGGCGATCTCGCGGCCGTCGGGTGACACCGCGACGTCGCCGTCCCCGCCGGTCGCGATCGTCGGAACGTCGTGGTCCACCGTGGTGAGATCCGTGGCCTTCCCGGTCGCGAGCTCCACGGCGAACACGTGCTGGCGGTGCCCGGCGCGGAACTCGACCCAGTGACGCCACATGAGCTCCGTCCACAGCCGGGCCTCGGTCGGATACTCGCCGTTGCGCCGGTCGATCTCCTGCTCGGCGGGCCATTTCACGTCGACCAC
>DATDED010000283.1:0-5876 GCA_036523455.1 Gemmatimonadales bacterium | reverse complement strand
CAGATGAATCTCCACCTGGCCGTGAATCTGCTCGTCGCGTCGTTTACGGCGAGCTACGGCGTGTCCGACGCCCTCGACGTAGGCGTCGCCGTCCCGTTCGTGCGGACGTCTGTGTCGGGGGAGAGCACCGCAGAGATCTTCCTCGTGGGGGGTGATACGCTGCACCGCTTCGCCGGCACGGGGAGCAACCCCGTGCTCACGGCGACGTCGACCGCCACGGGGATCGCGAGCGGCCTGGGCGACATCGAAGGCCACGTCAAGCTCAGGCTCGTCCAGGGCGAGCGGATCGGCATCGCCCTGCTGGCCTCCGCCCGCTTTCCGACGGGCGACGAGCAGAACCTGCTCGGCTCCGGCTCCTTCAGCGCCCGCGGACTGGGAATCGTGTCCGCACGGCTGGGACGGTTCAACCCGCACGGGGCCATCGGGTACACGCGGCGCGGCGGCAGCCTGCTCACGAACTCGGTCGAGGCCAGCGCCGGGTTCGACCACCTCCTGGCGCCGTGGGTGACCATGGCGGTCGATGCCCTCGGATCCTGGCAGGCGGGTGCTTCGAAAATCGACGTCCCCGCGCAGGTACAGTACGACGCCCCGTTCCCCTATACGCTGCAGGTGACCAACATCCCGTCACGGCGCGACAATTTCCTGAATGCCTCGATCGGCTTCAAGTTCCGCACGCGGCGCGGCATACAAATCGTCTCCAACGCCCTCTTCCCCCTGCTGGACGCAGGCCTGCAGCCTCGCGTCACATGGACCGGCGGACTGGAGTACAGCTTCTAGGGAGTGAGCCGGCTCCGCGTCAGTGAATCGCGGTGATGATCCATCCTGTGCCGCGCCGCGACAGCTGCATCGTCATCTCCGTGCGCGCCCGGTCGGGTGCGTGGTTGTCGGCGCGTTTGAACGTCAGGGTCATGGTGAGCCGGACATCGGCGAGATCCCCGGCCGGGGCGATGCGGAGCGGCTGCCAGGCGGCCTGAATCTCCTCGGCGCCGCGGAAGAACTGCTTGAGATTGTCGGACAGAGTCTGGGGGATGTCCGGAAACACCCGCATGACGGCCTCGAGGTCACGACGCTCCAGGGCCTGCATGTAAGCAGCGATGGATTGGCGGATCGCCGGCTCGGGATCCACCACCGGTGGCGGCGAGGGCGGCGTAGATGGCGGCGCAGGCTTGGTGGCGGTGTCGAGCGGTGCGCGCCGTTGCCGCGCGATCTTGGCCGCCGCCGTGGTTTCGGCGGTCGCGAACAGCACGGCGGCCCGGCGCAGATGCTCGAACGCCGCGGCCCGTCGGCCTTGCAGCCGGAGATCGGACGCCTGCTGCAGCTCGGCGTCTCCGGCGGCCAGGTCTGGCTCGCCCGCTCCTGCCCCGACCGCCATGATGCGTGCCGAACGGGCGCTGGCGAGCGCCGTCGCGACCGTGGACTCGCTGCTGTCGCGGACTACGGCCGGCGGGCTCCCGCCGCTGCGCGGGCGTGGCGTCGCCTGCGAGTCGACGGGTGGGCGCGGCGTCGTGCTCTCGACCGGCGCAGCCGGCCTGCTCGGAACGGTGACCGTCACCTGGGAGGGGGCCGTATCCGGCCCACGTTGCGAGAGCGTGTCCGCCCCTCCCGGGCTTCCCCTGCGGAACGGATGAAACACCAGCACGGCGCCCGCGATCACGGCCAGTGCGACCCCCCCGCCCAGCATAGCGAGCCGCCGGGCGGGACGACGCGCCGCGACGACCGTGACCACCGCGGTGGCGCTCGTATTCCCGCTCGAGGCGGTGATCGTGACGGCGCCCGGGGCGAGCGCGTTCACCAGGCCGTTCGGCCCCACCTGGGCGACGTCGCTGTTGGTCGAGGCCCAGCTCACGGACACATTGCTCATCGTCTTCCCGGTCCGTGATTTCGCCGTGGCGCGCAGCTGCACCGCTTCGCCCGTGGCGACGGTGACCCGGGCGGGCGCGATCAGCAGCGTGGCGAGCTGCGGGCGGCCCCCGGACGTCCCGACGCCGTACGCGACCGACGGGCGGCTGACCGGCGTGCTGACCCGCTCCAGCATCTGGTTGCTCTCGCCTCTGGCCGCGAGGGTGATCATCTGGGTGCGGATCGGGTCGTCGGGCGCGAGTGGTGCCGCCCCCACCGCGGCGGTGGCCGCCTCCATGCTCGGGAAGCGGTGCGCCGGATCCTTCTCGAGCATCCGCATCACCGCCTCGGCGAGCCCGGGCGGGCAATCGGTCCGCGTCAGACTGATCGGAGGCGGCGGCTCGTTGAAGTGGGCGTACATCACCGCCATCACCGATTCGGCGACGAACGGCAATTTCCCCGACAGCATTTCGTAGGCGACCACGCCGAGCGAATACTGGTCGGACGCCCCCGTGAGCTCCTTGGCGGCGCACTGTTCGGGGCTCATGTAGGAGGGCGTGCCCACCGTCGCCCCGGTCAGCGTCAGCCCCTGTGTCTCGGAGACCTTCGCGATCCCGAAATCGGTGACGACGGCCCAGCCGTCGGAATCGAGCATCACGTTCGCGGGTTTGATGTCGCGGTGGATCACCCCGCGGCGATGGGCGTAGCCGAGCGCCGAGCCCACTTGCTGCAGAATGGTCTGCACCATCGGGACCGGCATCGGTCCGACTTCGCGGATGATGGAGTCGAGCGAGCGGCCGGCGATGAACTTCATGACGAAGTACAGCAGTTCGCCTTGCTCCCGCACCGCGTAGATCGGGATGATGTGCGGATGGCTGAGCTGCCCCGCGGTGCGCGCCTCACGCTTGAACCGCTCCGCCATGCCTTCCCCCGCCATCAGCGCCGGCGACATGACCTTGATCGCCACCTTGCGGTCGAGCGCGATGTCGTGCGCCAGGTAGACCGTGGCCATGCCGCCGCGCCCCAGCTCACCCAGCACGTCGTATTCGCCGAGCGTCGCATCACGCAGCGCCTGGAGCAGGGCGTCGGCGCGCACGGCGACCAGGGGGGAGTCCACGCGGATGGTCGCGACCCCACCCTGCGACGACGAGATGTCCAGGCCGCAGCTGGCGCAGAAATGCGCCCCCGGCGCGATGACCGCGCCGCAGCGGGTGCAGGTGAGAGGTGGGGTCGTGGACATGCTAGTGACGCTCGAGCATCAACAAATATGCCCGCTGGCGCGGGCCTATGCCAAATCGTAGCTTGGCTGCAACACTCCCGGAGTTCCTTCCCGCATGCGGACGTGGTTGGAGCAGGAAATCGGCCTGAGCCCCGACTTGCAGGGCCGTCTGCTCGCCACGCTGCTCCTCGTTGGCGGGCTCTGGCTGATCCAGCGGATCATCCTCGCCCTGGCCTACCGTCGTGCCCAAGACCCGTGGCTGCGCTATCGCTGGCGAAAGTCGGTCAATTACCTGACGTTGATCGTCGGCCTGGTGCTGTTCGGGCGGATCTGGCTCGAGGGCATGGGGTCGCTGGCGACCTTCCTCGGTCTGTTCGCGGCCGGACTCGCCGTCGCCCTCAAGGACATCGTCGCCAACCTCGCGGGGTGGGCGTACATCGTCTGGAGTCGGCCCTTCGACGTCGGCGACCGCGTCCAGGTCGGCCCGCACTCGGGCGACGTCATCGACGTGCACCTGTTTCAGTTCACCCTCAACGAGATCGGGAATTGGGTGGATGCCGACCAGAGTACCGGCCGCATCATCCACGTGCCCAACGGGGCGGTGCTGTCGCAACCGATCGCCAACTACGACAAGGGGTTCCGCTACATCTGGAGCGAAATCCCGGTCACCATCACGTTCGAGAGCAACTGGAAGAAGGCGAAGGGGATCCTGGAGAGCATCGCCGGGCGGCACGCGGAACAGCTGACCGACCAGGTCGAGAAAGACCTGCTGGAAGCCTCACGGCGCTACCTCATCGCCTACACGAAGCTCACGCCGATCGTCTACGTGCGGGTGGCCGACCACGGCATCCGCCTCACCCTGCGCTACCTCATCCGCTCGCGCTTCCGGCGTGGCAGCGAAAACGCGATCTGGCAGGACGTCCTCGACGCGTTCGCCGTCGAGCCCGACATCGATTTCGCCTATCCGACGACCCGCCAGGTGGTGCGCGAGAAGCATTGAGCCGTCATACCCCCAGATCCGCCGGGAGTGCGACCGCCGTCTCGTAGTGCCGCACGGTGGGCTCCAGCGACAGCAGGAAGTCGCGGTCCTCAGGGTAGTAGCGGGCCCGCTCGACGTCCGCGCCCGCGAAACCGTGAATGACGTCCATCGATTCCCACAGGGAAATGAAGACGAATTCGGTCCGGTCGGGCTCGTCGTGCCGCAGCACGAGCACGCCCCGGTTCCCGGGCGTGGCGCGGCAGTCCCGGACGCCGGTCCGGTCGAGGTAGGCCGCATAGGCATCGCCTCGACCGGCCGGGACGACGCCCCGCCACACCCGGGCGATCACGCGTCCTCCAGCCGGTCCAGCAGGGCGCTGGTGTCGAGCACGGTCGCGAACTCCCCGTGCAGGTCCGCCAGCGCCACGTCGTGGAGTAGCTGCGCCGGCCACACGCGTCCATCGGGGCCGGTGTTGTCGAAAGTCGCGGTGGCGTCGGACACCACGTAGGTCTCGAAGCCGAGGTTGCCGGCCATCCGCGCCGTGGTGGAGACGCACATGTTGGTCTGCATCCCGGTCACCACCAGCACGGACTGGCCCGCCGCGCGCAGATCCGCCTCGAGACTCGTGCCGATGAATGCGCTGTTGACCGACTTGCGGACGATCGGCTCGGCGGGCTGCGGGCGCACCTCGTCCTTGATCTCGACGCCCGGCTGCCCGGGAGCGAGTGGCGAGTCCTTGATCCGCGACAAGTGCTGCACGTAAATGATGGGACGCTTCGTCCGGCGCCACGCGTCCAGCAGCCGCGCGATGTTCCGCTCGAGGTCCAGATTGTTGCGGTGCAGCGACTCGTTGTAACCGTCGAAGCCCCGCTGCACATCCACGACCAGCAGGACCGCGTTCTTGGGCAGCTGGGTCACGGCACCTCCACGGGGATTGTCCCGGCTGGTCGGCCCGCCAGCACTTCCCGTCCGATGTCCACCACCGCGCGCACCAGGGTGTCGAAGTCCTCCCGCCGGCTGCGTTGGTTGGTGTTGGCCACGCGGATCGCGAAGCGCCCGCCGAGCACGGTGTGCGAGGGCAGGGCGATGCCGCTCTCCTGCAGCCGCCACAGGATCTCCTGGTTCAGCGCGTTGAGCGCTTCGGTGTCGAAGCCTGGCGCCACGAAGCGGAAGCAGCAGATGTTCAACGGGGCCGGCGCGAGCAGCTCGAGCTGCGGATGCTGGTTTACCAGTCCGGTCAGATAGCGGATCTGCTCCACGTTCTGGGCGATGACACGGCCGATGAGATCCACGCCGTGGGTTTTGAACGACATCCACACCTTGAGCGCGCGGAACCCGCGCGAGAGCTGCAGGCCGAGATCGGCGAACAGCACTCCGCCGGCCGCGGGGCCCCGGGGCGTGGCGCCCAGGTAGCTCGGCGCCACGGCGAACGTGGCCCGGTGGGCCTCCGGGTCCCGCACCAGCGCGCAGCCGACTTCGAACGGCAGATAGCCCCACTTGTGCAGGTCGAAAGCGACGGAGTCGGCCGACTCGAGCCCCGCCACCATGGGGGCGAGCCCGGGCGCGAGCCGCACCAGCGCGCCAAACGCACCGTCCACGTGAAACCAGAGCCGCTCTTCGCGGCACAGCGCCGCCAGGGCGCGGAGGTCGTCGGTCGCCCCGGTGTTCACGGTGCCGGCGTTGCCGATTACGCAGATCGGCCGGCGGCCCTCGGCGCGGTCGCGGGCGATCGCCGCGCGCAGCTGAGACACGTCGATGCGATACTCGCCCTCCACGGGCACGAGCCGCAGGTTGCGCCGTCCCAGGCCCATCAGCTCGACCGCCTTGCGGACCGAGCTG
>DATDED010000282.1:0-8816 GCA_036523455.1 Gemmatimonadales bacterium | reverse complement strand
GATCCGCGGCCGTGGTGGGGTGGACTCGGTGGACTTCGCGGCCACGCAGCTCGGTCTCATGACCGATATCCCCAAACTGCGCGCGGGCGGGGTCGGCGCCCAGTTCTGGGCGGCGTACGTCCCCACCACCACGATGCACGGGGGCGAGCACCCGGCGGTCTACGCGCTCGAGCAGATCGATCTCGTTCGCCGGCTGTGCGCCCGGCATCCGCGCGATCTCGCCATGGCGTTGTCGGCCGACGACGTGGAGCGGAATTTCAAGGCGGGCCGGATCTCCTGTCTCATCGGCGTCGAGGGCGGCCACGCGATCGAGAGCTCGCTCGGGGCGCTGCGGATGTTCGCCGCGCTGGGCGTGCGCTACATGACGCTCACGCACTGGGAGACCACCGACTGGGCCGACGCCGCCACCGACTCCGCGAAGCACGACGGGCTCACGCCGTTCGGCGAGCAGGTCGTGCGGGAGATGAACCGGCTCGGGATGCTGGTGGATCTGTCACACGTGTCCGACGCGACGATGATGGACGCGCTGCGCGTCTCCCGGGCGCCGGTGATGTTCTCCCACTCCTCCGCGCGCGCGATCGCGAACCACGTGCGCAACGTACCCGATTCGATTCTCAAGCTCGTGCCCGGGAACGGCGGCATCGTGATGGTGAACTTCAACCCGGGCTTCGTGTCGGAAGCCGTGCGGGTGTACGAGGACAGCATGCAGGCGCGGGCGAACGCGCTGCGCGCCGCGGGCGCCGACTCGGCCGCGGTCGCCGACTCCACCAAGGCCTGGGCGAAGCGGGCGCCCCACGCCACGCTGCAGCAGGTGGCGGACCACATCGAGCACGTCCGCGATGTAGCCGGCGTCGACCACGTGGGCCTGGGATCCGATTTCGACGGCATCTCGAGCGTCCCCGATGGGCTCGAGAACACCTCGAAGTTCCCCGATCTCGTGGCGGAGCTGTTGCGGCGCGGCTGGAAGGCCGACGACGTGAAGAAGGTGGTCGGGCTGAACGCGCTGCGGGTGCTGCGGGAGGCGGCGAAGGCCGCGCGCCGCCTACAGTCCGCGCCGGTAACGCAGCCCGACTGACCAGTAACGGTACGGCTGCGTCGTGGCACTCGCCGTCTGGGCGAACGCGCTGTTGAAGTAGGTCCCGACCAGCGCCAGCTCATCGAGCGCGCGCCAGGTGCGCGCCAAGGTGAAGTCCCCGTGCCATTCGGCCTGGGTGGCCGCCCCTGTGCCCACCTGCTGTGCGCCCAGCCCGGCGCTGGCCCGCAGTCGCCAGCCCCGCCGACGCCAGTCGTAGGTGGCCCGGGCCTCGCCGAGTACGAACCGGTCCGGTGAGAAATACCCCCGCCCCGGGCTCGGGGTCGTCCGATAGCCCATCAGGCGCAGGTACCCGCCGACGTGCACTCCCCGGGCCGCGGCGAGCATCGCCGATGCCGAGCCCGACAGTCGGCGGTTTCCGTCCGACAGCCAGGCGCCGTCGGCGCTGGCGCCGAGCACGAGCGTGGGGTGGGGGGACAGCTCCGTGTTGACCTCGAGCTCGTCCCAGACGAATCCGCTGTCCACGAGCGTCGCCGTCTCGTCGAACGGGTAGTGGGTATAGTCGGCCGTGATCGACGCGAACCGCGCGGGCCGGTAGGTGGCCCCGAGCTGCGCGGTCACGAAGCCACGCGACGACCCGCTGGCCGGATTCAGCACCCGCACCCCCATCCCGCCGCGCAGCGATGCGCCGTTGTGCAGCGCCTTCACGACCCAACCGTCGAGTCCGCCGCTGCGATTGGTCTCCGTCGTGTCTTCGTTGCGGCGTCCGATGGCGCGCAGCGTGCCGCGCAGGTCAGGGCGCAACGACCCACTAAGCTCGCCGCTCAGCGTCACGTAGCCGTTGTGGTCGACGTCGTTGGACACGTCGGTGGAGAGGGAGAGCACGGGCTGGCGCTCGGCGCGCAGCTGATCGAACAGATCGCGCGCGGCGCGGTCGTCGGGGGCGAGCTGGCGCGCCCGCACGGCGTACCCTTCTGCGAGGGCGGGCTCGCCTTCCCAGTACAGCGTCTGGGCAAGACCGAAGAGGATCTCCGGCTCGTCGGGGTGCCGTTCCAGGGCTTCCCGCCACAGTCCCTCGGCGCGGACCAGATCTCCTTCCCACGCCACCGCGCGTGCTCGCCCGGCCAGCGCGTCCACCCGATCAGGCGCCGCCGCGAGCACGGAGTCGTACAATGCCGCGGACCAGCCGGTGCGGCCGGCCCACGACAGCACCTTGGCGTGCATGACCATGATGTCCGGGTCGGTCGGCTCGACCCGGCGCAACGTGGCGAACCGGGCCAAGGACCGATCGAGCTTCCCATCCCAGCTGTCCAGCACCGCGAGGCGGTACAGCGCGCGCGGGCTGAGCGAGTCGAGCTTCAGCACGGAATCGTAGAGCTGCCGCGCGGTGCGGTAGTCGCCCCGGGCGAAGGCGTCCTCGGCTTCCGGGAGCTGCGCCGCGAGGCGTGCGGCGACGAGCGCCAGGAGCGGGACGAGGGCGGCCGGGAAGCGTCTCACCACGAACCCCACACGTCCCGCATGGCGTCGTAGGCGGGCTTGAGTCGCTCGTGCCAGGTGGGCTCCTCCCATCGGCGCCAGGCATACGTGGCCGCGGCCGGGAGGAAGGTGAGGACGTTGTTACCCGCCCGCCCCAGGCGGGCCACCACGAAGCGGAACCCGTCGGTCGTGTCGGTCTCGAACACCCCGCCCTCGCGTACCGCGGTGAGCACGGTGCGCGACGAGGGATCGGTCACGTTGAGCAGCCCCCAGGGCAGACGGATCTCCACGAGTCCCGCGCGCCGGTCCACGAACCAGTCGGCCAGCGAGGACTCCGCGGCCCGTCCGTAGCGCAGCCGGCCGCGGTTCACGCCGCTCGCGGGGATCGTCGCGCCGGCGCGGGTGACGCGGAAGCGGTTGGTCGTGACGAACATCGAATCGAACCTGGCATCATCACGCTGCACGTCCGCCGAGCAACGGTAATTGTAGAAGGGATCGAGGGCGGTGGGTCCCATGCCGGGACGCGGAACGAGGTAGGGGCTGTAGTCCCGTGCGACGAACAGCTGGCCGGCCGCAGTGTCGGAGACGTCCAGGTAAAACTCGACTCCGGTGCCGATCCCCGGCACTTCCGGCAGACGAAACTGGCCGCGGCTGCTCCTGTAGGTATCGATCCCGATGAGCGTGCGGACCGCGTCGAACGGAGCGGCGCCCGGACCGGTCTCGAGCGCAAGATAGAGGTAGCTCTCGTCGGACCCGACGCGCAGGCGCAGCGTGTCGGTGCCCTCGAGCGCGCGCAGGGCGCGCCAGCGAGCCGGATCACCGCCCGGCGCCGGTGCCATCGAGTCCCGGCCCGCGTACTGTCCCAGGAGTCCGTAGTTCTGCTCGGCATCCATGAAGTTGTGCCAGAGCCGCGTCCGCTCGAGCGGCACTTCGAGATCGATCACCACCCAATTGTGCTTGAACCATTCGTCGATCCAGGCGAACAAGATACCCCCCGCGAGCCCGGCCTCGTGGATCTCGCGGGTGAGCCGGACATCCAGCGCCGCCATCTCCGCCTCGTCGTGCCCGCCATGGTGCAAGCCTTCCGGCTGGAGGTGCGCGAGCCCGCGGGACGACGGGACGCCGTATTCCGCGATGAGCAGCGGCCGCCCGGCGTGGTGCCGCTTCAGGTCGAGCAGGTACCCGTAGTAGTGCGAGAGTCCGTAGCTCGAGCGGGCCGTCCCGTAGGACGGGTCATAGTCCATGAAGTCCGGATAGTACGGGTAGGCGTGATACGCCGCGAAATATCCCGCCTGGTTCTGCTCCGTCGTGCGCACCCGCATCGCGTCGAGCGACTGATCGTCGTTGTCGTATTCCCGCACGCCGCGCAGCGGCGGCAATCCGAGCCGCTCGCGCACCGCGCCTTCTTCATCGAGCGTCGGCTCGGTGGGATGGTGCAACGGGTCGAGCGTGGGCCAGTTGGTGTACGCGATGGGGCGCTGCGCGTGCCAGGTGTCCCACTCGTACCGCATCAGAAAATCGCACTGCTCGGCCATCCAGGCATCGGCGGGCGTGCCCTTGTCGAGCACGAGGAAGGTGCCGCGGTACGAGGTCCGGCTCGGGTGGAGCGTGTTGTAGTGACGGATCGTGTACGGCTCCCACTCCCGGCCCACGATGAACGCGAGCACGTGGCCCGACACGTCCACGGTGTAACGGCCGGAGGCGTGTCCCGGACGGGGCGTGATGATGGCATGGCCGTGCAGCAGGTCCACGACGCGCTGCATCTCCTTGCGGAAATCCGTCTTCCAGCCGCGGTCGTCGTAGTCGTCGCCCGGCGGGGCCTCCGCCCACACGCCCTGGACCAGCCACAGGGCCTCGTCGGGATGGGCCTCGTTCCAGCGCTGCAGTCCGCGGTAGAAGGCGGGCGGCAGGATCGTATAGGCGCGCACCACGTTGGCGTGCGCCGCGGCCATGAGGGAAAGCCAGGCCGAATAGGTGGAGTCGTCGGTGGGGAACTCGGAAGGGAACTTGCCCGGCCGGGCCGCGCCGAGGTTGATGCCCTTCACATAGAACGGCTGCCAGCGGTCGTCCTGGCGGATTTCGAATCGTTCCCCGACCGTGCGGGCCGCCACCTGTGCGGCGGCGGGGCGGCGCACGCGCGGCAGCGGGCCCCCGAGATCACCCATCAGCGTGAGCTGCTCACGGGCGTCGGCGTAGCCGGGCGCGATCTCGAGGGCACGGCGGAATGCGGCGATCGCCGCCTCGCGGCGTTCCTGCCGCGCCCGCGCCAGGCCCAGACCGTACCATCCGTCGGCGTTCAGGGAGTCCGCGCGCAGCGCCGCCTGGAAGCGACGCTCGGCACGGTCGGCCGCGCCCTGGCGGAGCGCGACGAAGCCAAGGCCGATCTGGACTTCGGGGAGTCCGCGGCAGAGGGAGTCGGCGACCGCGAAGCGGGCCGCGGCCACGGCGATGCGGTCGGCGCGATAGGCCTGCCAGGCGCTGTCGGCGACGGCCGTCGCCCGCGGGGAGCAGGCACCGCGCGCCTGAAACGCGAGCGCCGCCGCGAGCAGGAAAGGGGCCGTCACGATTCAGCAAGATAGACGGCCGTCGGGGGTCGCGGCCATGGCCGACACGACTGGGAGTGGGGAGCGGGGAGCGGTACTATCCGGGGCATCAGGCTCGACTGCTCCTGCTCTGTGCTCCGTGTGGACTTGGGGACGGCCATGCAAGCAGACGTCGGACTCTGTGGCAACTGCCGCTGGATGCGTCCGGTGACGAATCGGCGCGGTTCGACGTTCTATCGCTGCGCGCTAGCCGAGACGGATCCGCGCTTCGTGCGCTATCCGCCGTTGCCCGTCGTCAATTGCCCGGGATACGAGAAGGTGACGGAAACGGGAGCGGGGAGCGGGGAGCGGTAATGCACCATCTCCGACCGCTCCCCGCTCCCCACTCCCGCTCGTCGACTACTTCCCGTACGCGCCGATCCCGTACCAGCAGGGGTTCGCGTTGCAGGTGGCCATGATCACCTTGACGCGATAGCGCATCGTCTCCGACGGCGTCACCTGGACGATCGGCACGTCGTCGGCCTGGACGTCGGAGTCGACCTGGTTGCCGTCGGCATCGTAGAGGACGAGGTCGATATCCTTGCAGTCGTTGTCGCACACGCCCACCAGCGTGTAGGTCGTGCCGGCGTGCAGCGTGAGCGTGAAGGAATCGTTATCGTCGTCGGCCAGAGAGCCGATCTGGGTCTCGTGCGTCTGCGAATAGCCTCTGTCGCTGAGCGATTGGGCGGCGCGCTTCAGGTACCCCGCGACCTGGGTGCGCCATTGGTTTTCCTGAGCGTGTGTGGTTGGCGCGAGCACGGCAAGCGCGACGGCGACGGCGGCGGCGACTCGATGCATGACCCCCCCTGGGACCGATTCTGGCAGACGGCAAATGTATGGACACGTCGGTTCCCCGCATGGCGAGAAGCATGCCAGCCACGGGATGTAACTGAAGTCGTTATCCGAAGTGAGGTTAGGCGATTAGGTCAAGCTAAGGACAAGGACCGACAGGCCCGCAGGCTGCAACGACGGCGCAGGTTGCGCGGGTTACGACTCGGGTGGCGCCTTCTGACCGCTCGCCCAGCCCGTCCCGACGCCGATCCCGAAGAGAAGACCCATCGGCACCGTGATGATCGGGAGGGCGGCGGCGGTGATACCGGCGGCGGCGGCGACGACGCCGGCCACGACCGGAGTCGAGGGCTTCTGCGCGGCGTCCACGAAACGCAGCCGACGCCGCACGAAATTCCGTGTGGGAATGAATCCGCCGCCTAGCGCGGCGCCCCAGAGCAGCAGTCCGATGATCATGTGGGCCCTACGCAACTTGCATCGAGACGGTTTCGGGCGCAATCTCGGGATCTATGGGATCGCGAACTGCATGGCTCCGCTGACCGACGGCGACGCCGCCGACCAGGCCAATCTCGCCAAAATCGCGCTCTGGTTCGGTCCCGCGGCGTTCATCATGCTCTCGGCGCTGTGGTACTTCCTGGCCGAGAAGCAGATGATCCCCGGGTGGGTGGCCGTGGTGATGACGATCCTGGACATCCCGCTCGTCGTCCTGGGGGTCATCCTGATCCATCGGGGAACGATCCACGCCGCCGAGGGCCTGGTGAACACGCTCTACTCGGCGGGGAACATCCCGCCGCCGCCCACCTACCCGCGTCAGGACGTGATGATCGTCCGGGGGCAGTACCGCGAGGCGGCCGAGTATTTCCGCGACCACCTCACCGTCGAGCCGGAGGACAACGAGGCTCGGCTGCGCCTCGCCGACCTGGTGGACAAACATCTCGACGATCCCGCGGAGGTCGAGCGGCTCTACCTGGGGGTGCGCCGGCACCAGCCCACTGCCGGGCACGAGATGCGCGCCGCGAACGGATTGATCGATCTGTACCGCAAGCAGGGGCGGCGCGACCGGCTCATGGTGGAGCTCGCCCGCTTCGCCGACTGCTACCGTGGGACTCCAGGTGCGGAGGCTGCGAGCCGCCTGCTCCAACAGTTGAAGGCTGATGGCTGATGGCTGATGGCTGATGGCTCCCTCACCAGCGTATCGCCGCACTTCCCCAGGTGAATCCCGAGCCGAACGCCGTGAGGATCAGCAAGTCGCCGCGGGCGAGACGGCCCGCCTCCAGGGCCTCGTGCAACGCGATGGGTATCGACGCGGCGGTCGTGTTGCCGTACTCTTGGATGTTGTTGTAGACCTGATCGTCGCGCAGGCCGAGCTGCTTCTGGACCATCTCCGAGATGCGCTGGTTCGCCTGGTGCGCAATGAAGAGCTTCACGTCGGCGGTGGTCGCGCCGTTGGTCCGCAGCGCCAGCTGCACGCTCTCTGGCATCCTGGTGCTGGCGTGCTTGAAGACATCCCGGCCCTCCATGTGCACGCGGGCCCGGCCATCCGTGGCCATCTCGGCGCTGATCCAGGGCACGTGCGCCAGACCCGGCCCGTCCATCCAGAGCTTCTCGGCGTACTGGCCGTCGCTGAAGAGGTGGGTCGAGAGCACCCCCCGCTTCGGGTCGTCGGTGGGGCCCAGGATGGCGACGCCGGCGCCGTCCCCGAAGATCACGGCCGTGTCGCGCCCCGCGGTCGAGAGGTCGAGCCCCGGGGACTGGATCTCGGCGCCCACCAGCAGCACGCGTTTGTACTGGCCGCAGCGCACCCAGGCATCGGCGACCGAGAGGCCGTAAATGAACCCGGTGCACTGATCGCGCACGTCGAGCGCCGGGATGTCGCTCAACCCGAGCAGCCGCTGCAGGAACACGCCGTTGCCCGGGAAGAAGTGGTCCGGGCTCGTGGTCGCGAAGATGATGCAGTCCAGGTCGCTCGCCTGCATCCCGGCGCGCGCCAGCGCCACCTTGGTCGCCTCGGCCGCGAGCGCCGAGCACATCGTGCCCGGCTCGACCCAGTGGCGCCGCTTGATCCCCGTGCGCTGGGTGATCCACTCGTCGGAGGTGTCCATCAGCTTCGCCAGGTCGTCGTTGGACACGACCCGGGGTGGGACGTAGAAGCCGGTGGCGATGAATTCCGTGCGGGGCATGTGGGCCTTGGGTGAGCGTCTGGCGTTTCCAGCGGGAGGAGGGAAGATTTGGCCCGAACCCGCGTCTCGCAAGGGAGCCCATGGACCTCGCCATCACCCGCGCCCAGCTCGATGCCGTGCGCAACGCGCAGCATCTTCCCGACGTGTTGCGGCGCGTACTGGACGCGGCCAGCCCTTCCAGCGACGGCGCGGTGCTGCACCTCACGTATGAAGAAGCCACGGCGTTGCAGGAGCTGGCGGCCTGGAGCGTCCACACCGACGCCGCGGGCGAGGTGACGCCGGCCTCGAAGCTGTTCGACGATCTCGTGAAAGCCATCATCACTCATCCGGACTACTGACATGCGTACCCTGCGCCTCATCGCGGCACTCACCCTTCCCGCTTCCCTCTTCCCCCTTCCCGGACTCGTCGCGCAAGCCAAGCACCCCATCACGTTCGAGGATTTCATCGGGCTGCCGGTCGTGTCGGACCCGCAGCTCTCGGCCGACGGGAAGTGGGTGGCCTATACGGTCACCACGCCGTCGTTGAAGGACAACCGGGGGTTCGGCCGCATCTGGCTCGCCGAGGTGGCGACGGGCCGCACCCGGCAGCTCACGCAGGGCCCGGGCTCGGATTTCTCCCCGCCCTGGTCATCCGACGGCCAGACGCTGGCGTTCATTTCGACCCGGCAGGGAGGCCCGCAGATCTGGGTGCTCGGCATGACGGGGGGCGAGGCGCGGAAAGTGACGGCGCTCGACGACGGCGTCGGAGAGCTCTAC
>DATDED010000281.1:0-2111 GCA_036523455.1 Gemmatimonadales bacterium | reverse complement strand
CGCTTCGCGCAGATGCTGACGGGGGCCCTGGGCCTGGGGGAGCGGGACGTGTTCCGCGTGGCCGGGCCGGTGGACCTCACCGCCTTGATGGCGCTGCAGCGGCTCGAGGGCTTCCGCGCGCTGCGCGACGAGCCGCTGGTGCCGCGGGTGCCCGCGGCGTTCGCCACCGGCGGGAACCCGTTCGACCTGATCCGCACCCAGGACGTCCTCGTGCACCACCCGTACGAGTCCTTCGGGTGCGTCGTGGACTTCATCGAGCGGGCCGCCGACGATCCCCAGGTGCTGGCCATCAAGCAGACGCTGTACCGAACCAGCGGGGGCAGCCCGATCATCACGGCGCTCGCGCGCGCGGCCCAGAACGGCAAACAGGTCACGGCCCTGGTGGAGCTCAAGGCCCGGTTCGACGAGGAAAACAACATCGTCTGGGCGCGCGAGCTAGAGCAGGCCGGCGTGCACGTCGTGTACGGCGTCGTGGGACTGAAGACGCACTGCAAGGCCGCGCTGGTGGTGCGGCGGGAGGCGGACGGCATCCGGCGCTATGTGCACCTGTCCACCGGCAACTACAACCCTACGACCGCGCGGATTTACACCGACCTCAGCCTGTTCACCGCCAATCCCCACTTCGGTGAGGACGTCAGCGCGATGTTCAACCTCCTCACGGGCTACTCACAGCGCCGCGACTGGCGCAAGCTGTGCGTGGCGCCGGTGGACCTGCGGGAACAGGTCATCGCGTTGATCGACCGGGAGCGCCGGCACGTGGAGGCCGGCCGGCATGCGCGCATCATCGTCAAGATGAACGCGCTGGTGGAACCCTCCGTGATCGACGCCCTGTACCATGCGTCGCAGGCGGGCGTGCCCATCGACCTGCTCATCCGGGGCATCTGCTGCCTGCGCGCCGGGCTCGCCGGCATATCGGAGACGATCCGGGTGACCAGCATCGTGGACCGCTTTCTCGAGCACAGTCGCGTCTTCTATTTCGAGAACGCCGGCGAGCCCGAGGTCTTCCTGGCGAGCGCCGACTGGATGCCGAGGAACTTCTTCCGCCGCATCGAGGTCATGTTTCCGATCGAGGATCCACGGCTGAAAGCGCGCATCGTCGACAGCATCCTGCCGACGCTGCTGGGTGACAACGTGAAAGCCCGCTTCCAGCGACCCGACGGCAGCTATGGCCGGGTGGAGCGCGGCGCCGACGCGCCGCCGCTGCGCGCGCAGGTGGCGCTGCAAGGCCAGGCGCGGGAATCGCTGCGGGAGGTGGGGCACCCGAAGCACCGCCTGTTCGTGCCGATCGTGCGGCAGAATGGGCGGAACGGCGCTGGCGACGGCGGCAACGGCGAACGCGGCAACAGGCGCGGCTCGCGGCGGCGCGCCGGGCGACCGCCGCGCAAGAAACCCGCCGGCAACTAGACCCGCCGCTGCCGGTGCCGCCGCGCAGGCGGCACCGGGACCGGAATCCGGTTCGGGGCGGCCGGGCCCGAGCGGCCGAGCACCGCGTCGATCTCCCGCAGCCACGCGGCGTCGTGCCCGAGGTCGCTCGTCTGGAGAGCGGCGAACTGCGCGGTCAGACGTCCGCTCAGGCGCCGCGCGACCGCGATCAAGCCCGACCTTGGTTCAGCTCCCCGGACGGCGCGCAGCTGCGCCGGGCCGCTCTGATCGGTCAACGCCACTTCCATCACCCGTGCCGCCCGTTCGGCCGCGGCGGCTTCCGCCGCGGCTCGTACCTGGTGCGCGAGCTCGATCGTGTCATGCAGATCGCCCAAGCGGTCCTGCAGCGACTGCAGGCGGACGAGCAGGGCGGTGCCCGCGGGAATCGCGGGCCGCAGCGGCTCCAGCAGGTAGCGCAGCCGCTTGGCGGCGATGCGAGCCAGGTGGGCTTCCTCGTCCTCGGGAGCACGCACCGCTCGCAGCAGCCGGTCGAGCTCACCGGCCTGCTCCCGGAGCACGCCTCCCGCCACGGCGGCGAACGAGTCGGCCGACGCGGCCGGGCCGGCATCCATCGCCTGGCGATACACCGCGAGTCCCTTCCGGAGCTTGCGCTCGACGGCATGAAACGAGCGTCGCAAGTCGGTCCGGATGTGCTCCAACCCGCTCGCGTGCCGCTCTTCGAGCCGGCG
>DATDED010000280.1:0-6137 GCA_036523455.1 Gemmatimonadales bacterium | reverse complement strand
GCAAACCGGCGGCACCGACCAGCGCCCCGTGGCGGTCGGTGACCGTCGCGCGGGCGGCGGGAGCCGCCAGTCCCGACACGGTGATCTGGACGAGGTTCTTGCGTCCGTCGGGCTGCTGGTAGAGGGCGCTGGGCCGCGCCTCGATGGTCGGGTCGGCCGGCGCAGCGGTGGTGGCGCGATGCTGTCGCAGCCCGCTGGCGGCCGCCGCGGCGGCGAGACGGCTCAGAAATGTTCGGCGGTCGCTCATGGGGTTGCGTGGAGGTTAGGACGGCGGCGGCCTTGACGCCAGCGCCCCTGCCACTAGTTTTTGCGCCCGTCTGGGCCCGTCAACCGCTCACCCGCATAAGGAGACAGAATGAAGCGTCTCGTCTTCGCGCTGGCACTTGTTGCCACCGTCGGCGCGTGCAAGAAGTCCGAGCAGCCGTCCGCCGCAGCGGACAGCGCCAGGATGATGATGTCCGACAGCATGAAGATGATGTCCGACAGTGTGAGGACGATGTCCGACAGCCTGAAGGCGATGGACACCACGAAGCACTAGTCGTCACTCGCGCGCACCATAGGTCCTACGAAGCCCGGGCGTTCACCCGGGCTTTTCGTTTGCCAGGATCCAGCGGACAGTGCGGGCGACGGCGTCGTGGGTGGTAACGGGGGGCGTCCATTGGAGCTCCGAAATCGCGCGGTCGATCGGGTAGGGATTCTCTCCTGTGACGAACGACAACGCCCTGCGCGCCATCGCGGGTCCGCTCCACAGTCCGATGGCCACGCGCGCCACCGGTATCGGCAGCGGGACGAACCGGACCCGCACCCCACAGGCGTCGGCGATCGCCTCCAGGAACTGCCGCGCTGTGAGCGGCGGCGGCGCGTCGGCAGTGATGTTGTACGCGCGGAATGTCTCTCCCGGCGGCGGCGTGCGGCGCAGGGCGGCGAGAATCGCCGCGGCGACGTTGCCCGCGTAGACACACGAGAGATGATTGGTGCCCGGACCGATCTGCGGGACGATGCGGCCGCGCAACGCTCGCACCAGGCGGGGGATGAAGAGCCGGTCCCGCTCGCCGTAGATGACGTTGGGGCGGATGGCGGTCGCCGTGATGTCACCGCGCAGCGCCGCCTCCTGCACCAGCGCCTCGGAAGCGCGCTTGGTGCGGGCGTAGAAATCCTGCTCGGCGAGCGGCCGAAACGGGTCGTCTTCCGTGCGACGTTCCGGCTCCGGACGGTAGTTCGACGAGCCGCCATACACGGCGACCGACGATACCTGAACCAGCCGCGCCCGCGTCGCGCGCGCTGTCTCCACGGCGAGGCGCGTGCCGCCGACGTTGACCGCCTCGTAGCCGGCCAGAGGCATGGCCGGCTGCTGTACGATCGCCGCCGCGTGCACGATCGCCTCGAGGCCGCCGTCGGCGGCGCGCCGCCAGGCCGCCGCGTCGGTCACGTCTCCCGTGACGACTTCGGCTCCCAGCACGCGCACCGCCGGCGTCGCGGGGTGCCGCGTCAGCGCCCGCACCGCGATCCCACGTGCCCGCAGCGCCTCGATGACGTGACTGCCCACGAGGCCGCTGCCGCCCGTGACCAGAACCGTCACGCCGGATCCCAGCGCGGCAGTGCGAAGGGCAGCGTGACCACGCGCGCCGCCACACCTCCTGCATGCACCAGCGTCCCGGGGCCGGCTTCCCCGCGCAACAGCCCGAGACCGATCCAGCGACCGGGCGAGGTCAGGGTCGCGCCCTCCGGCAGCCACGCCACCGTGGATACGCGCCCGATTTCCCGGTCCTCCCAGAACACGGGCAACGGATCGGCCGGGCCCGGCTCCCCTTCGAACTCGAAACCGACCAGCCCGCGGTTCGTGTGCCCACGGAAGTGCAGCCGGCTGACCGTCTCCTGTCCCGTATAGCAGCCCTTCGTGTAGGACACACCCCCGATGGTGTCGAGCCGCACCTCCTGTGGCAGCGTGCGCTCGTCCACTTCGGCGGCGAGCGCCGGCCAGCCGGCGAGGACCCGGGCCAGCTCGAGCGCCGGGGGCAGGGCCGCGAACGCCCCCGCCTGCGTGAGCCGCACGGCGACCCGGGCCGCTTCCGCGGGGGCGACGCTGATCTGCAGCGCGAACGGCGCGCCCTCGGCGGCGCGGGCGATCTCGCACGATGTGCCATCGAGTGCGACCGTGGCGACGCGTCCCGCCACGGGCGGTGCGGGGATGCGCGCCGCCTCCGCGATGGCGAGAGCATGCGCCCCGGCGAGGCGCAGCACCGCGACGTCATCCGTGCGGTCGCTGGTGCGCGCCAGGCGTGGGGGAACCGAGCGTTGCAGGATCGCCAGCGCGCGCTCGCGGCCGCCGCCGGACAGGGGAACCGTGAAGCGTACAGTCGTTCCCAGGCGCGCCACCCAGCCGTCCACCACGATCATTCCCTTGGGCGTCAACAGAGCGCCGTATACGAAGGATCCGTCGCCCGGCTTCTCGATGTCGTTGGTGAGCAGCCCCTGCATGCACGCCACCGCGCCGCCACCGGCGAGCTCGATGACGCCCGCGTCGGCCGGTGCCACGACCGCCCCCACCCGCAGCGCCTGCACGACCGGCGCCGCCCACGGGCCCGGAGGGAGCCGCAGCACGGTCGCGGAGGCGGGCGGCGGCGATGGAGGCGTGGTCACGCAGACCTCGATGTCGAGCGCCGATACGGCTCGAGCGCCGCGATCCACTGGGCAACGAGCGGCCAGCACTCCGCATCGGCCCTCGGGTCCAACAGGAGCCCAGGATGATCGAGCTGCGGTCCAACGACGGCGCAGGTCGCCGGTACGACGCCTACCCGCTCGGCCAGCGCGCGGCATGCCGCGGGGGGTGCGAACATCCGGTCGCCTTCTCCGGCCACCGTCAGCACCGGGGTCCGAATGCGCCGCAACGGGGCGAGGTAGTCGAAGCCCCCGGCGCCGACCCAGCGTCCCCGTGTGTTCCACTCCATCCATTCCGCGAGTATGAGGGCGGCCTCGTCCTCCGGGCCCATGCGAAACGCGCGGGCGGGGAAGCGGCCCAGCGCGTGGCAGATGGCGATCGTGCTGAGGGCGAACAGGCGCCGCAGCGGTCCCATGACCGGCCCCGGCGTGCCGAGCGTGACGACGGCCCCGAGCGCCTCGGGCTCGCGGGCCAGCAGGGCCAGTCCGATCGCCCCACCGACCGAATGTCCGACCCAGATCGGGGGATAGCCCCCCGTCACGTCCCGGACGTAGGTCGCGAGCGCGGGCGCGTCCTGCGTGATGGTGTCCTCGAAATGCCAGGTGTGTGGGCGCGGCTCCCGCGCGGCGGCTCCGTGGGAGCGCCAGTCCGCCAGCCAGACGTCGTGGCCCGCCGCCGAGAGAAACACCGCAAGCCCCGCGTTGCGGGAGCCGCCTCGCAGCCAGATGGTGTGGCTCGAGAACGCGCCGTGGACCAGCAGCACGGCCTTGGCCGCGGGGCGGTCGCCCGGGGACGGGGGCGTCACGGCGTCCAACCGGTAGAGCACGAGATCGACGCCGTCCCCGGTTCGTACCGTCACCGTCATCATCGGTAGAATCCCGCCGCGCGATAGGAGATGTCCAGCAGCTCGACGGGATGCCGTGCGCCGACGTGGGCGCGGGCGGCGAGCAGCCCGGCGCCGAGCTGCATCACGCATCCGGGGTTTCCCGTGGCCAGGACATCGGGCGGATCTTCGAGCAGACGGGACAGCTTCGGCGTGAGCACGGCCCGCGACAGCTCCGGCTGCAGCAGACCGTAGAGGCCGGCCGAGCCGCAGCATTGCTCCGAGTCCGCGGTGAGTCGGACGTCGAGCGCGGGGATGGCTCGGAGGACGGCGAGGGGCGGCTCGGCCACTTTCTGGACGTGGAGCAGGTGACAGGGGGCGTCGTAGGCGACCCGCAAATGGAGCGGTGCCCCCGGCGCCGGTCCACGTTCGGCCAGGAGCTCCGTCACGTCCCGCACGCGCGCGGCGAACCGTGCGGCCGCGGGCTCGCCGTCCAGCAGGGCGCCGTAGCCTTTCAGCTGGGCTCCGCAGCCTGCGCTGTTCACGACGATCGGCGCGTCTCCTGGACCGAAGGCGGCGATGTTGCGGCGTGCCAACGCCTGCGCCGAGCCGTGCAACCCGGCGTGGGCGTGCAGTGCGCCGCAGCAGACCTGTCCTGGGACCTCGCTGACCGCATAGCCGTTCATGTCGAGGGTCCGAATGGTCGCATCATGCACATGGGAGAACAGTCCTTCCATGATGCAACCACGAAACAACAGGACGGCGGTCAGGCGGTCAGGCGGTCGGGCGGTCCGGGGGTCAGGCCCACGAAGACTCGCTACACCGACCGCCTGACCGCCTGACCGCCTGTCCGCCGCCGTTGCCGCCAACATCCCCATCGCGAACCGCAGCCGTCCCCATCCCGCGAGCCGCTCCGGAACCCGGCTTCCGCGAGCGGCCCGGGCCAGGGCGTACACGATTCCGGAGACGATCGGTGACGTCATGGCGGCGAGCGCCACGCGTGCGACGAGCGTCGGCGGGCGTCGCTCCACCAACCGTGCACGCGCTGCTTCCAGCCCGGCGCCGTAGCCCACGCCGGAGGGGCACACCGGCTCACAGCCGCGGCATCCCAGGCAGCGATCGAGATGCTGGTTGAGCCCGGGGTCGTCCGGGGCCAGCTCACCCTGCTCGAGCGCGCGCATCAGGGCGATACGGCCGCGCGGCCCGTCCGCCTCGTCGCCGGTGGCGAGGAAGGTCGGGCAAGCCTGCAGGCAGAATCCGCAGTGGACACAGTTGTCCAGGGCCGCGAAGCCGCCGCGCCCCGACCGGGTCATTCGTCGGTGGCCACCGGAACCACGAGCGTCCCCGCCGGATCGAAGGTGCGGCGCAGACCGGCCACCAGCGGGCCGATGCCTTCGCGATAGGCGCCAAAGATGCCGACCGCGCGGCGCAGCTCCCAGGGAGCGCGCTCGAGGGTCAGCGGCACTTCCAGTGCGGCGAGGCTGCGGCGCAGGCGGCGCAGGTGTTCAGCGGTCGCCTCGCCGCTCCAGCGCACGGCCCCCAGCGCCGGGGCGGCCGAGATCCATTCATCCCCCAGCTGGTGCTGCAGCAGGTCGAGGAGGTCGTCGGTGGAGTCGGGCAGGCCGCCCAGCCGGAACGTCACAGTGCGCACCGCGAGCCCTTCCGCCGCGCGCTGCCAGAACGCGTGGCTCTCCTCCGCGCCGAGTCGCGCGAAGCGGCCGCCGGCCGCGGCGCGCACCGTCGCCTCCTCGGCCTCCACCTGGGCGACCGAGCCCGCGCAGCGCACCGCGAGCACCCACCCGGCCCGTCGCGCCAGAGCAGGGGAGAGCAGCTCGAGCGCAGCCGGCCCGAGGCCGCTCTCGCGCAGCTCGTCGGCCGCGCGGCTCAACTCCTCGCGGGGACCTTCGAGCACCAGCGTCAGGTCGGCGCGGGGGAGCGCGCGCAGCCGTAGATGCACGCGCGCGATCACGCCGAACGCCGCGAACGCGCCGGTCTGGAGGCGCGTGAGGTCGTAGCCGGCCACGTTCTTCACCACCCGGCCGCCGGCCGTGACGACGCGGCCGTTGCCGGTGACGGCGGTGAGGCCGAGCAGCTGGTCGCGGACGGCCCCGAATCCCTGGCGCAGCGGTCCCGCCGTCGCGCTGGCGAGGATCGATCCGACGGTGCGCCCGGCGAGTCCGGGCGGGTCCAGCGCCACCCAGACGCCGCGCTCGGCGAGCTGCTGGCGCAGCCGGTCCCAGCCGATTCCCGCCTGGGCGGTGGCGACGAGGTCCTGGGGCTCGATGGACTCGACCTGATCGAGGCGGCGCGTGGTGAGCGCGAGGTCGGCGGGGGCGTCGGCCGATTGCCAGCTGCCGGCGCCTTCGACGCGGACCTTCCAGCCTTCGGCGGTGGCGGTGCCGAGCAGCAGGGCGGCGGCTTCGATCGACGGCGGCGCGATGCGCGGCGCGATGCCGGCGGCGCCCCCCCCCGGATCGAGCACCGCGTCGGCCCCGAGCAACGCGCGCACCTTCTCGAGCAGGCCGTTCATATCCGGAAGCTATCGGCTCCGGGCGGCGCCCGTCCATTCCCGGCAGGCGTGCAGGGGCACGACCTTGCCGGGATTGACGCGCTCGTCGGGGTCGAAGACGCGCCGCACGGCGTGCATCGCGGCGA
>DATDED010000279.1:0-3629 GCA_036523455.1 Gemmatimonadales bacterium | reverse complement strand
GGTTGTCCTTGCCGGTCGGCGTGAACGGCACCATGAAGATGAACTCGGCTTGCCGCTCCCCGGGCAGCCGCATCACCATGTGGCGCAGGAAGGGATCCTGCTGCTGGCCCGTCCGCGACAACACCGGCTTCTGCCACTGGTCCTCCCGGTGGTAGAAGGCATCCGCATCCGCCATGTGATAGGTCGCGTACATGTCGGTCTGCATCCGGAACAGATCCTCAGGGTAGCGCAGGTGCGCGCGCAGATCCGCGGGCATCGCGGCGAGCGGCTGGAGGATGCCGGGGAACACCGCGGCCAGGGTGCGCGCCAGCGGGTCGGCCGGATCGGCCAGGTAGGCCGTGACGGTGCCGTCGAAGGCGTCGATCACCACCTTCACGCTGTTGCGGACGTAGTTCGTGCCGTCGTTGAGCGGCTCGGCGTAGGGGTAGCGGCTGGTCGCGGTATACCCGTCGAGGATCCATTGGAGCCGGCCCGAATCCGAAACAACGAGATAGGGGTCGCGGTCGTAGAACAGGAACGGCAGCGCCGTCTGCGCCCGCTCCCGGATGTTCCGGATGTACAACGCGCGGCTGTCGTTGGTGATGTCGCTCGACAACAGCACCTTCAGGGAGCGGAAATAGGCCGCGAGCACCGCTCGGCGCAGCCACGAGCCGACGCGGACTCCGCCCTTCCCCGTGTACGACCCGTAGATGTTCTCGTCCCCCGAGGGGTAGTCGAACTCCCGCTGGCCCGTATTGGCGAACACCCAGGAATCGGTGAGCTCGCCGAAGTAGATCTCCGGACGCGTGACCCGCAGGGACACCGTGGACACGGGCGGGAGATCCTTGAGGAACAGGACCGGCAATCCCTCCGGCGTCACCTGGTTCACCCGTCCCAGGGTGAGCCCCATTCCGTGCGTGAAAGTGAGCCGCTCGTTGATGAACGTGCGCGTCGGCAGCGAGCTCGCGTTCAGCTCGCGCGGTGAGAGCAGCACCTGGCGGTACTGCCCGTCGATCCAGTAGCGGTCGTCGTCCACCGAGACGAAGTCGTAATAGGTGCGGATCTCCTGCAGCTGCCGGAACGTCTGCAGCAGCGGCTCGCGATCCCACAACCGCACGTTCTGGATGGTCGCCTGGTTCGCCTCGATGTCGCGCTGGGTGAGCCCGGTCTCGCCGGTCAGGTCGCGCGTCACCACGCTGTCCAGCCCCCACGCCTTCCGCGTCGCCGCGATGTGGAAAGCGAGCTGCGGCGTTTCCTTCGCCAGCTCGTTCGGCGCCACGACCAGGCGCTGGATGATCGCGGGGTACAGCGCGACGCCGAGCAGCGACACGCCGAGGTAGACCCCGAGCCCGAGCAGGGTGGCCCGGGCGAGCTGCTGGGTGCGGATCCCCCACAGCACCAGCGCGCCGGCCACCAGCGCCGCCACTCCGGCGAGGCGCAGGCCGAAGAGCTTGGCGTGGAGATCGGCGAAGCTCGCGCCCACCAGCGGCCCCGTCGTCGAGTACAACAGGCCCGGGATGCGAACGAAGTACACCCGCAACGCCGCCAACAAGAAGAGGAAAGCGATCAACCCGGCGATATGCCACCGCGCCGACGGCTCCACCGTGACGCGGCGCCCGAGCAGGACGACGTCGCGGCGCAGCACGTACAGCCCGATGCTCCCGAGCAGCGCGATCAGCGTCAGCGCCGTGAGGAAGCCGAGGACGGTGCCCACGACCGGCACCGTGAACACGTAGTAGGCGACGTCGCGACCGAAGACCGGGTCCGTGACGCCGAAGGGCGTGCGGTGCAGGAACTGGAGCACGCCGAGCCACCCGGCCGAGGCTCCCAGGCCGAACAGCAGCGCCATGCCGATCGCCGTCGGCAGCACCAGCCGGCGCAACAGCCCCATCACGTCGAGGCCGGCCGTCCCCTCGTTGAAGCGCAGAAACACCTGGTCTGGAGCGACGCCGCGTTGGGCGAACCGCAGGTTGCCATAGAGGAAGGCGAACGCGAACACACCGGCCCCGATACCGAGCACCCCCTTGGCCACGAGCCGGGTCGCGAACACGCGAGCGTAGCCCAAGGCCGTGAACCAGGGCCATTCGGCGGCGAGCGTGATCAGACTGGGCAGGAACAGGACGAGGAGGAAGATCACGAGGAGCAGGACCATCAGGCGGCGACGGCGCGGTCGAGGAGCTCTCACACGCAGTACGCCCGGGCGGGCAGTCATGCGGGTAAGCTAACCCCCCACGCCCGTCACGGCTGTGCCGACTCCGGGATCCGTCCGTCTTCACACGCGCGCCCGGCCCGCCGGGGCCGGGCGCGTATGGATACTCCTGATGGGATGGTGGGAGGAAGTCAGGCTGTCTTCGTAGCGGCCGCGATCGCGCCGACCAGGCGGTCGATGTCCGCTTCGGTGTTGTAGACATGAGGTGACACGCGCAGCGCGCCGCGACTGCGTACGCTCGCGTACACTCGGGCTGCCGCCAGCCGTTGCGGCAGCTCGGACGGCACCCCGCCCGGAAACCGGAGGCCCACATAGTGGGGCGCGCGGCGCGCGTCCGGCACCGCCTGGAGACCGAGCGTTGCGGCGCGCGCCACCAGCCGGCCGGTCAGTGCGGCAATCGTCTCGGCAATGTGCGGCACCCCCCATTCCAGGATCTGGTCCAGCGCGGCGATCGCCATGGGCATCAGCGCGAAGTTCGAGGTCTCCCCGACGTCGAAGCGTCGCGCCCCCGGTTGCAGCTCCGGCTCCCGGGCGTAATTGGTGAGCGCGGTGAAGTCCTCCGAGCCCATCTGCGTGATCCAGTTGTACTCGAGCGGCCTGCCATGCTGGTGCTGCGGGGCGACATACAGAAACCCCAGGCTGTACGGCCCGAGCAGCCATTTGTAGGCAGCCGCGACGAGAAAGTCGGGCCGCACCGCGCCCAGGGGAAACGGCATGGCGCCGAGTGACTGTGTCGCGTCCACCACCAACGCCGCGCCGACTTCGCGCAGCCGTGTCGCCACCCGCGGGAGATCGATGAGCGCGCCATCGGTCCAGTGGAGCGCGGGGAGCGCGGCGACCGCGGTGCGCTCGTCGATCGCCTCGAGGATGACCCGGGTCCAGTCGTCGTCGGCGGGCCGCGGCAGCAGCACCGCGGTAGCCCCCGCCTCCCGTGCCCGCTCCCGCCAAGGCAGGATCACGGAGGGAAACTCCTCGTCCAGCAGCAGTACCGTCTGGCCGCGCGTGAGCGGCAGGTTGGCGCAGGCGATCGCCATGCCGTAGCTCACCGCCGGCACGATCGCGATGTCGTCCTCGCCGGCGCCGTCGCCGAGCAGCTCGGCAAAGCGGCGGCGCGCCACGGCGACCTCGGAGAAGAAATCCGCCGGTGTGATGTCCCAGGGGTGGGCCTTGCGCGCCACGGCTCGTTGGCCGGCCTCAGTGACCCGGCGCAACAGCGGCGACATGTAGGCGCAGTTCAGGTACGCGACGTCCTCGGGGATGTCGAACAGGTGGCGCTGACAGGGAAGGCGGGGCATCAGGTCAGCACCGCGAGACGGTTCATGGCCGCGGAAAGCCGAACCGCGACAGGACTGCCAGCATCCGGGGATCGGCTCGAAGCGTTCCCAGGCACCCGCAGAAAACGAGGCTGCCCATGTCGGCTCGTTTGGAGTCCGGACTCAAC
>DATDED010000278.1:0-5387 GCA_036523455.1 Gemmatimonadales bacterium | reverse complement strand
GGTCGCGACGAGATACACGAGCCCCGCGCGCCGCACTTCAGCGCGCTCGTGCTCGAAGATCACCAGGAAGTAGGCGAGCACCGCCATCACTTCCCAGGCGACGAGGAACGGCACCACGCCGCGCGCGGTGACCACGAGGGCGAGCGCCGCCAGCTCAAGCGCGAAAAGCGTCCGGGCCCCGCCCACCGGCCGGTCGCGCTCGTCGCCCAGGGCGCGGTGCCCGTACCAGGCACTCGCCAGTCCCGGCCCGAGCACGACCAGCAGGAACGCAGCGGACAGGAGATCGACCCCGAAGTCCCACGGTCCAAACCGGGCCCACAGTGGCCCCGCGCCGGCCAGCACCCTCACGGCCGGCACGACAGCCACCACGCAGCCGGCGCTCACCAGCAGCGCAAACGCGCGCCCCGCGACGGCGGGCCGGCGGTGGAGCGCGGCGGCGCTCACGCCCGCGGCAAGGATCGCGGCGAGGCCCAGGAAGAACAGCGTCACGAGTCTAGGAGGTGTGCCCGCCGCTGCGCGGCGCGGCCTCGTGCATTCCGCTCGTCTGCTGTTCGAGCAGCCGCACCCTGGCAAGCAGCTCCGGGGCCGGGGCACGGCGCGCCAGCAGTCTGCGCAGCTCCTCGTCCCGGAGCACGAAGCCCAGCTGGGCGAGAATGCGCAGGTGCGCCGGCACGCTGGGACTGATCAGGGTGAACAGGGCGTGCACCGGCTTGCCGTCCACCGCATCGAAATCCACCGGATGGCGCAGCAGGCACAGCGTCACGAACGGGGCGTCGACGTGCAGGACGATGGGGTTGCGCACGTGGGGAATCGCGATGCCGTTGCCGATGCCGGTGGAACCCATCGCCTCGCGCGCCTCGAGCACCGTGACGAGGAACTGGCGGTCGGTGTCGTCGGGCAGGGGCAGCCGCGCAACGATCTCGCGCAGCACCCCCGCCTTCCCTTCACCCCCCACGTCGTGATGGATCCCGCCGGTCGTCAGCAGCTCGGAGAGCGGCGGCACCTCGTCGGGGCGGCGGCGCGCCTGATCGAGCAGACGACGGGAGACGGCGATGCCGTTCTCCGTCGCCCACTCCCACAGCTCGATGGCGTTCAGATGCAGGCGCTCGTTGACCCGATGCGCCGGCAGCCCGCGCAGTGAGATCCAGCGGCGCACGGTCGACTCGTCGACGCCGAGGTAGGAGGCCGCCTGGTGGACGGTCAGCTGCATGCAGGAGCGAGGCGGGGATGCGGGGCGGACACCGGGCGCAGAAATTAACCGCGCGCGGAAGCGCGCGCCACGGCGAGCAGTGAGCTGCCGAACGGCGGCCCGAGCGGCGTGACGAGCCGCTGCTCCAGACGCGAGAGCAGGTAGAGCGGCTCGTTGATCCAGGATGGCGGGACGCGCGGCGGGACGGGCCGGGGGCGCCGCACGGATTCCAGCAGGCGCACGCCGAGCTTCGCCGGAAAGACCCAGTGGAAGAAATAGCTAGTGCGCACGATGTCGAGCCCGGCCGAGCGTGCCAGCGCCGTGAAGTCGCGCCTGGTGTAGCGCGTGAAGTGGTGGTTCAGCACGTCGTGAGTCGTCCAGAGGAGGCGGAACGCCGGAACGGTCGCGACGAGTATCCCGTCGGGCTCGAGCAGCGCCGCGGCGTGTCGCAGCGCCCCGGCAGGATCCGGGAGGTGCTCGATCACGTCCAGCATCAGGACGAGGCCGTACCGTCTCCCGGGCTGAAAGGTGGCGTCGAACGGCCCCACGTGGATGCGATCGCGATGCGGGTTGTCCGGCGAGACCAGCGACGCGTCGCTCTCCACTCCCCAGGCGTCACCGAACTCCGCCAGCCGGTCGAACAGCAGAGCGTCGCCGCAGCCCACGTCGAGGATCGGCCGGCGCCCGGGTCTCCAGTAGCGGCGCACCGTCTCCAGCACCAGGCGCTCGCGGGCACGCCACCACCAGTGCCGCTCGTACAGCTCGCGGTAACGCCGGGCGTACTCCGGGTCCACGGTGGGGCCGCGTCAGACCGGCATCGGGCCGGAGGACTTCCCGATCACCCGGCTGACGACGTACAGCGGTCGCCGCTTGACCTCCTCGTACACTCGTCCCACGTACTCACCGACCACCCCGAGGAAGAAGAGGTTGACCCCCGACAGGAACGTGAGGACGAGGATCAGCGACGTGAACCCCTGCGGTGAGCGATGCAGCGCCAGTTTGGCGAACAGGGCATACAGGGCGAACAGCCCGGAGAGCCCGACCGCGACCGCGCCGAGCAGCGCCGCCGCACGGATCGGGACGATCGAAAACGCGAACACCCCGTCGAACGCCAGTCCCAGCAGCCGGCGCAGGCTGTACTTGCTCTCCCCGGCGGACCGCTCGGACCGCTCGACGGGAATCCCGAGCTGGCGGAACCCGACCCAGCTGCGCAGCCCCCGCAGGAAGCGCTGGCGCTCGGGAGCGCGCCGCAGCTCGTCCACCACGCGCCGCGACAGCAGGCCGAAATCCCCGGCGTCGACCGGGACCTCCACATTCGACAGCCACCGCATCATCCGGTAGAAGAGAAAGTACGACGCTCTCAGCCACCATACTTCCTTGCGCTGCGTACGCCGAGCGTACACGACGTCGTACCCCTCGGCGTGGCGGGCCAGGAAGTCCGGGATCAGCTCCGGCGGATCCTGCAGGTCGCCGTCCATGAGGATCGTCACGTCTCCGGTGACGTAGTCGAGCGCCGCGGACAGCGCGGCCTGGTGCCCGAAGTTGCGCGACAAGGAGACGACGACCAGCCGCGGGTCCCGAGCCGCCGCCTCTTCCAACAGCGCGGGCGTGCGGTCCGTGCTGCCGTCGTCCACCAGCACGATCTCGTGCGGCCCGCCGGGGAGCCCGTCCAGCACCGCGCCCACCCGCCACAGCAGCTCGGTGACGCCGTCCTCCTCGTTGTAGAGCGGCACGGCGACGGAGACGCGGGGACGTCCGATCACGGCCGCACCCGCCCCTTGAAGTACACCATGTTCCAGAGCGGCACCCCGAGCGCGGACAGGGTGTAGGGCTCGAACACGACGGGCTCGAAGCGCGCCGTGAATAGCCGCTGCCACTCCCCCAGCGGGCGCGGAAACTCGCCGCGGTCCCAGCGCGCCAGCAGCCGGGCGATGGACGGATGGTCGGGCAACACGAGATCGAGAATGTGCACGTGCCCGTCCGCGCTCACCAGGTCCCCGAGATGCGCCAGCACGCGCTCGACGCCGGGTGTGTCCACGTGATGCAGCAGGCTGTTCGCCAGGATGAAATCGAAACGCTCCGCCGCCGGGACCACGAAGGTGGTGACGTCGGCCACGATGAAGTTCCGGCGGTGGCGGCGCCGCGCCGACTCGATGTACTCGAGGTTGAAGTCGATCCCCAGGTAATCGGCGTGGGCGAAGTGCGGGGTGTTGGTCCCCGGTCCGCATCCCACGTCGAGCACGCGCCGCACCGCGGACAGATCGTTGTGGGCGAACACCGGGGCGAGTTTCTGCTCGGCGAACGGCGCCTGCCACAGGCGGTAGGCCCAGGGTTGGCCCAGCAGCCGCGCCACGAACGTCATCGCCGCCACCGCACGACGAACTGCTCCAGCGTGTCGGCCATGGGATAGCGCGCGGCCAGCGAATCCAGCAGATCCGACGGCAGCGGCCCGGAGAACAACGGCTGCCGGTTGATGGCCACCACGGGGACGGCGTGCTCGTCGAGCGCGCGCAGCACCCGCGCCGCCCCGGCGCCGGAGTCGGCGAGGAACTCGAAGATGGTGCGCGTCGGGTTCCTGAGCCCGGTCAGGAAATACACCTGGGGGCAGTCCGGAGCGGCGTACCCGTACTCTCCCGATGCGTGCGCCCGGACCACCGCCACGAGGGAATCGTAGCGGGCCGCGTCCCGGGCCCCCACGACGAGCCCGCCGCGCGCGAACGCGAGCGGCTGCACCCGCTCGCGGCTGGGGTGTGTGTCCACCACCGAGAATACCAGGTACAGGGCGAGCGTCGCTCCCGCGACAGTTCTCCCTCCCGCCGGAAGCGGCTGCGACGCGACGACCGCGAGCACCGCCAGCGCTGCCAGCGGGGCGATATAGAAGAAGTAGATGGGCCGGGAGAAGGGAAACACCACGAGGCTCCCAAGGGCCGCGACGGCGAGGAGGAGCAACACCTGCTGTCGGCGCAGCGGCGCGATCGCCTCGGCCTCCCCCCGGCGGGCCAGCAACCAGACCCCCACGAAGACCACGAGCGGCAGCAGCGGGCGAATCGAGTACCAGACCGCGTGCCGGGACAGAATAAGGAAAGCGATCAGGGCGAGCAGCAGGATCCCCATCACCAGGCGCCGCGCCCACGCCGGGAGCCGCCCCAGCGGCAGCACCCCGAGCAGCAGCGCCACCGGCACGGCGCCCAGCAGTGTGGCCGTCCTCGGCAGACCGCGTGCGGCGAAGTCGAGACGCCGAAATGGAGCGACGAAGACCCCATGCCACAGCGCGGCGACCGAATCCGAGAGGATGTAGGGGACCAGGAACACCACGAGCGGAATCGCCATGCCCGCCGCGAACGGGGCGAGCAGCCGGAGCAGCCGCATCACTCGTCTCCCGGCCGGCGCTTCGGTGCGGGCGGCCTCGCGTGCCACGAACGCCGCCAAGGCAGCTCCCGGCATCACGAATTGCACGATCTCCGGCACGGCGAGCTGCGTGTGCACCAGCCAGAAAAGCAGCACCACGAACAGCGCCAGTGCTGCGCCGATCGCAACGGGGTACGCCCGCCACCGGGGACGAGCGGCGGAAGGACCGTCGAGCAGGCTCTCCCGGTAGACCAGGAACAGCAGGACGGCGGCCACGTAGAAGAGCCCCACGATCTTCGCGAGACACGACAGCCCACCCGCGAGCCCGGCGGCCGCGAGCCAGCGGCGCCGCCCAGTCTCGAGGTGACGCAGCAGCGCCGCCGTGCCGAACGTCGCGAAGAAGAGGTTGTACCACGTCGGCATCGCCGCGGAATACTGGGGAATGCTCCACGCGGCTCCCAGGGCGGCGACCAGTCCAGCGATCGCCGGACCGGCGAAGCGGGTCGCGATGTAGTAGACCGCCGGCACCCACAAAAGGAAGAAGCCGAACAGCGGGAGACGGAGCGAGAACAGATTGGTCCCGAAGACGCGGAACGCGGCCGCATCGAGGAGACTCAAGCCCCCGGTATAGACCTCATCGAAGTCGCGGTGCGGGAGCTGGCCGCCGAGCACCCGCTCGGCGCTCTGCGCCAGCGTGCCTTCGTCGTGTGGGATCCAGCCGTGGTCGAGGGTATGCCAGGCGTACAGCGCGGTGACGATCCACAGGAGAGCCAGGACCATCCACCAGGTGGTCGAGCGGGAGCGAGCGCGAGCCGGTGGAAGGAGGGGGGCACGAGAGGCGCCGGACGGA
>DATDED010000277.1:0-6783 GCA_036523455.1 Gemmatimonadales bacterium | reverse complement strand
GGTCGCTTCACGCGACAGATAGCCGAGTCGCGACCTTGGTCGCGAACGAGACGCGCGACTCGACGCCCCCGGTTTCGCGGCTTGGTCGAACGCACCCTCGGCTCCTTTTTCGCGGCTAAAGCCGCGACTCGGCTGAACTGTCACTTGAGAGTGACCGCCACGTGGGTCGCTTCACGTGACAGATAGCCGAGTCGCGGCCTTGGCCGCGAACGAGACGCGCGACTCGACGCCCCCTTTTTTCGCGGCTTGGTCGAACGCACCCTCGGCCCCTTTTTCGCGGCTAAAGCCGCGACTCGGCTGAACTGTCACTTGAGAATGACTGCCACGTGGGTCGCTTCACGCGACAGATAGCCGAGTCGCGACCTTGGCCGCGAACTCGACACCGCGACCATCACGCGGGAGGTGGGGGCGGGGGCGTAGCCTGCGCCGCCCTGGCCGCGCGCACCGTGCGGCGTGCCTCGAGCCAGATACCCACCAGCGCCGCCACCAGGCAGCCCGCCGCCGTACCGGCCGTCTGGAACTGCAGCTGATACTGCACCAGCGTGCGCCCGCACTTCGCCGCGAACAGCGGGCCCACGAGGCTGCCGCACCCCGGCTGCCCGTGCGCGAACACCCAGCCCGTGGCCACGCCGATGACGAGTGGGATAGAGGCGAGCACGATATGACGTATGACAATCCTCATAGCAACCTCCACTAACCTCCACCAACCTCCACCGTCCTCCACCAACCTCCACCGCCCTCCCCCTCACCTCCCGCGTTCGATGCGCCAGCGGTCGATCACCTCGCCGTCGCGTACCACATGGTACTGGTCGAAGTGCGCCACCGTGAGGCACGAGTGATTCGGCTCGATCTCGATGCGCGCGCCCACGGGATAGTGTCCCTCGAGCCGCTCACACGCGCCGCGCACGATGCCGTGCTCCTGGGAGAGCGAGGCGATGGTGAGGTCGGTATGACCCCGCACCGCCCCCAGCGCCGGGGCGAGATCCAGGTGCGCGGGCCCGGTGTCCTTGGAGAGCGCCAGCGCGCCCGCATCCACCACGAAGTGCCCGGCGCCCGGCTGGTGCGAGACCACGCTCGTCAGCACCGTCACTCCGATGTCCTCCGGCGTGCAGCAGCCGATCAGCACCATTGTGCGGTCGAAGAACACGTAGTTCCCCGGCCGCGCTTCGGTGGCGCCGTTCAGATCCTCCACCGCCATCATCGCCGGCGTCGAGCCCACGCTGATGCCGCGGATCGGCAGTCCCCCCACGCGGAGCCGCTGCGCGAAGCGCACCATCGTCTCGCGCTCCGACTCCGCCACCGCCGCCGCCGCATCCCGCGACACCGTCTTGTACGCGTGCCCCGAATGACTGAGCAGCCCGTCGAACGTCAGCCCGTCCTCTCGCGCCAGCTCGCGCGCCACCGCCATGGCGTACGGGGACTCGGGGTCGACCCCCGCGCGATGGTAGCCGCAGTCCACTTTGAGCCAGACGTGCAGCCCCGAGCCGGCCAGCGCCCGCGCGGTCTCCAGGTCGTCGGTCACCACGCGCAGCGTAGCGCGCCGGCCCAGCCGTCGGGCGTGAGCGATGTGCGTCCGATCGATGGGCAACGCCCAGGTCAGATCCTTCGCCCCCGCCTTGACGAACGCCTCGGCTTCCGCCAGCGTCGCCACCGTCAGGCCGACCGCCCCGTGAGCCAGCTGCCGGGCCGCGAGCTCCGGACACTTGTGCGTCTTGGCGTGCGGCCGCAGGGCCACGCCCAGTGCCTTCGCGCGCTGCGCCATGCGCTCCAGGTTGCGCTCCACCACGTCGAGGTGCAGCAGCAGCGCGGGCGTCTCGATGCGCTCGAAGCTCGAAGCCGATCGTGTCCTACCCATCTTGCGCGCCAAATCCGATTGTCTCTGTCCTTTCCGATAGCCGATAGCCGATAGCCGATAGCCGGTAGCCGATAGCCGACCGTCTATCGCACCACGTGCCACTCAATCTGCCGCCGCAGGATCCAGCGCATCTGCCCGTCCGTCCCCAGCTCGGCGTCCTCCTCCTGCGCCGACCGCACCGGCTGGCCGTTCCATTCGGGGATCGGCGTCGTGGCCTGCAGCTCGATCGAGAACCAGGTGCCGGCGAGCAACGGCACGTCGCCGCGCCCCGGGACACCCTCCTGGTGGTCCCACAGCCCGATCAGCGGTCCCGCGCCGTGGCCCCGGTCGCCGATCGGATGGGTGTAGATCGTGCCGTCGATGCCCGCCGTTCGCATGGTGGCGCGCGCCGCCGCCAGCACCTCGTTCCCGCTGCGCCCCGGCCGCATCTCGGCCAGCAGCAGGTCCTGGAGGCGGTTCGAGTTCGCCAGTGCGCGCTTCAGGCCGGCGGGCACGTCCTGCTCGCCCACCCGCAGCACGTAGCCCATGTGCTGCGTGTCGGTGTTCAATCCCAGGGCCGTGATGCCGAAATCGCAGTGCAGCACGTCGCCGCGCTGGATCACCACGCTCCCCGAATCGGACAGGTCCACGCCGCGCCGCTGCGCGTCCACGTCGGTGTGGAACCAGGTGCCGAACCCCAGGTCGTTCACGCGCTGGCGCATCCACCAGGCGACGTCGTCGGTCGTCGTCTGCCCGGGCACGATCACCACGTTCGAGAACGCCGTGTCGATCACCGACCAGGCGACCTCCATGAGGCGCTGGTAGACGGGGAGCATGTCGGGGGCGCGGATCGACTGGTAGTCCAGCGCCAGATTCTCGGCCCGGCCCACGCGGCCCAGGTACGGTGGGGGCAGGGCGGATTGCAGCTGCTCCCACTCGCCCGCCGACAGGCCGTCGGAGAACGCGTGGGTGCGCGAGATGTCCACGGCGATCGTCGCGGGATCGCGCTCCTCGATCACCCGGCGCAGCAGGTCCCACTGGCCCTGGCCCACCAGCTCCGGCCGCCGCCCGGTCGTGGAATCGATCGTATCGCGCGCGAACACCGCCTGGTACAGTCCGCCCTGCGAGCTCCCCCCCAGCGCGAGCCGCTCGACGCCCTTGCCCGGTCCGCGGTCGAAGAAGACGTAGATGGTGCGGCGCCGTGCCGCGAACGTCGTCGCCGACACGAGCGACCAGAACACCGGGTCCTCGTTGTATTCGCGCATCGGGATGATCCACATCTGCACGGCGTACTGGCGCATGAGCCGCGGCAGTACGGAGTCGAGCCGGTAGCGCAGCCACATCTGCTGCACCTCGGCCTGCTCGCGCAAGCCTCCGAGCGGATGTTGCGGCGTGGCGCTGAGCGTCGGGGCGGCTTGCGTCTGCAGCAGCAGGGCGGCGAGCGCGAAGGGGGTCATGCGGGTTGCGGGCTCCCGGGAGTGAGGGCGGTGGCCGCGGTCGCGCCGAGGCGGGCGCGACGCAACACGAGCAGCAGGGCGAGCGCCATGAGCGCGCCCAGCGTGTCGTTGAAAAACGTGACGAACCGCAGCGCCGGCGGCAGCGGCAGAGCCGAGAGGGCTGTCGAGGCGTAGACCGCCGCGATCCAGAGCGCGAGGCGCCAACCGCGCGAGCCGGCCGGCGCGCCCGCGATCACCGCCACCCAGGCGAGGTAGCCGAGGGTGAACGTGTGCAGCCACGCGATCGGCGCCAGCAGCACGGCGAGCAGCGTCACGCTCCCCACCTCGAGCGGCGCGTCGTCGGCGCCGGGCCGGCGCAGCAGCGTCGCCGCGACGAGTCCGATGGCGAAGACATGCAGCGCGATGGTGGACAGCGGCACGCCGCCCATCGTGTACGCGAGCCGTCCCAGCTTCTGCATGTGCAATCCGGTGATCGTCCCGCCCTGGAAGTTCTGTCCGTGGAGCGTGAGCGCGAGCCAGTTGCGCAGCGCCTCGAGCGCGCCACGCGGCCCGTAGAAGAGCAGGGGGACCACCGTGGCCGCGACCGCCACGGCGATGCCTGCGCCCAGCGCCTTCCACTGGCGCCGCAGCGCGAAGTAGGGCAGCAGCAGCCCCGGAAAGAGCTTCAGTGCGGTCGCGAGTCCCACCCACACCCCGGCGCGCGACGGCCGGCCGTCGGCCAGGTCGCCGGCGGTGGCGACGAACAGCGCCAGCAGCAGCGTCTCGATGTTCAGGTGATGGAAGTTGTTGTGGACGGGGAACAGCACGACGCCGAGCGCCGCGATTGCGGGGCGCCAGCCCCAGCGCCGCCCCGTCTCGTACACGCTCCAGGCGAGCGCCATCATGCCGAGCGCGCCCCAGCATGCCTTGGCGAGGACGAGGCTCCAGTCGGCGAGCAGCGCCGCCGGCAGCACCAGCAGCAGCGCGAACGGCGTCCACCACACGCCCTGCGTCTGCGGTGTGTTGTAGAGCGTCAGCCCGTCGAGGATGCGGTGGGCCTGGGTGATCTCGGTCTGGACGTCGTCGCCCTTGCGGACGCCCAGTGGGATCACGATGCAGGCATAGAGGACGAAGCCGGCGGCGAACGCCAGCTGCGCCCGGCGGCTCAGCGCCGCCATATCCCGATCGCCAGCGACAGCCAGCCGGCGAGGAACAGCACCCCGCCGATGGGCGTGACGGCGCCCCACCAGCGCGCACCCGTGACGGCGAGGAGATAGAGGCTGCCCGAGAACACGATCGTGCCGCCGATGAACAGCCACCCGGCCGCGCGTACCGGCGCAGCCGGCCAGTGCGTCACGGCCCAGGCGACGAACAGCAGGGCGAGCGCGTGGTACATCTGGTAGCGCGCCCCGGTCTCGAACACGGCGAGCAGGTCGCCCGGGAGGCGCTGGCGCAGCCCGTGCGCGCCGAACGCGCCGGCTGCCACCGCGATCAGGGCGGAGAGACTGCCGGCCACCGCGAAGCCGCGGTCCATCAGTCCACGCGGCGTCCGGGGACTTCGATGCCGGTATGGTGATAGCGCTCGAGCTTGCCAGAGCTGCCGACGAATCCATTGGCGAACCAGCTCGTGATCCCGACCACGAGCGCGCCCAGCGTCGCCGCCCACAGGCTGCTCACCGCGAAGTGCGGCAGCAGCCAGGCGACGAGCGCCAGCGAGATCCCGTTCAGCACGAGCAGGAAGAGGCCGAGCGTGACCACCGTGAGCGGCAGCGTGAGGATGAACAGCACCGGCCGCACCAGCGCGTTCACCACGCCCAGCAGCAGCGCCGCGAGCGCCAGCGTGCCGATCCCGGTGATGCGCACGCCGGGGATGATCGCCTGGGCCAGCCACAGGCCGGCCGCCGTGATCACGAGGCGCGTCAGGAAGCCTCTCATCGCTTGGCCCAGGCGGCGAGGTTGCCCTCGATCTGGCGCGAGTGCTTCTCGAGATGTTCGGCGTAGACCTTGAGCCAGGACTCGGCGCCGTACTGGCCGACTTCGGTGTGCGTGCCCATCCGCGCCCAGTCGGCCTCGGTGGCGCGGCGCAGCACGGGCGTCGTATTGGCGCGGACTGCCTCCACTGTGGCGAGGGCCGGGGCGAGCGGGAGCTCGTGGTAGTCGAGCGTGATTGCCCAGCGAGCCTGATCGTAGCCGGCGATCACCGGTTGGGCCTCGGCGAAGAGATAGCGGATGCGGCCCGCCGCGTTCGTCTCGGCGTCGGCGCAGTGCACGATGATCTCGTGCGCCGACCATTTCCCGGGCGCGGGGCGCCATTGCAGCGCTTCCCGGGGGACTTTGGCCAGTGCTGCCTTGAGCAGCGCGGGGCCACGCTCGTAGCGATCGATCAACCCGGTGCGTTCGGATGCGCTGAGTGCCATGTCAGGGTTTCCGGCGGAAGAGATCCCATAGGACCAGCGCGGTGCCCGTCACCGACGCGGCGATCAGGATCGGCTGGACGATACGAAGCGAGGCGCGGGAGATGCCGATGGCGGGATCGGCGGGCAACTCGGGGAGCCGCGGCATCAACAGGCCGATGTACAGCCAGTCCACGGCGGCGACCGCGATGAACAGACCGCCCAGCAACGCGAGCCGGCGCTCGGGAAAACGGTCGTACGTCATGGCGGCGAGGAGCCACAGGAGGGCGGCTGCCGCGGCCCCCGACAGGGCGACCAGTGGGGCGTGGAGGTGGAGCCCGTACACCACCACCCAGGTGAAGCCGCCGATGACGACTCCGGCGAGGCCGCCCAGGACTCCGACGCGCGAACCGGTTCCAGCCGCCATGGCGGGAGAAGATAATCGCGGCGCCGGGCTAGTGCGCCTGCTTCCCAATGCTAGGGAGTCGCTCTCTCCTTGCCGCTGATCGCGGCGAAACCGGCCCAGAAGAACGGGTGGCTCGTAGCCGGTGACCGGCGCAGGGCGAGCTGGCTCGTGCGCAGCGCGGCTGCCGGCGTGCTGCCCGAAGTGAGCCGGCGATAGAACTCCCCCATCAGGTCAGCCGAGGCGGAACCCACGGGCCACGCGGTGGCTACGACCGTTCCCGCTCCTGTCTCGAGAAACGCTCGGGCCAGCCCCATCATCCCCTCACCTTTGTAGACAGGGCCCTCCAGGGTCTCGCACGCCGACAACACCACCAGCGGCGTGTGCCATCGCGCCCGCGCGATGTCGGTCGGGTCGACAAAGCCGTGGCGTTGCGTCTCGGGGGCAAGGCGAAGGTGCGAAGCGAGAGGGTCGCGATCGTCGGCGATAGCATGCACCGTGAAATGAAGCGCGTCGTAGTGAGCCGACAGGGTGAGGATCCTCGTGGGGTTCGCGTCCGCGCCCGCGATGACATCGACGCGCGACGCTCCCACCGCGGCCTGGATCAGGGCGAGCTCCCTCCCGGCGCCCGGTGCGTCGCCCATGACGGCGAGGACGTGCAGTGGCCCAACGCGATCGTGGACAGGCCGGTCGAGAAACTGCGCCGCGGGCAGGAGG
>DATDED010000276.1:0-26748 GCA_036523455.1 Gemmatimonadales bacterium | reverse complement strand
GCACTTCCCCAAACAGCTCATCCCCGGGATGGCCGAGCTGGGCCTGTTCGGCGCCAACCTGCCGGAGGAGTACGGCTGCGCCGGGCTGAACAACGTCGCCTACGGGTTGATCATGCAGGAGCTCGAGCGCGGCGATTCGGGGGTGCGCTCCTTCGCGTCGGTGCAGGGCGCGCTCGTGATGTACCCGATTTTCGCCTTCGGCTCCGACGACCAGAAGAAGAAATGGCTGCCCCAGATGGCGAACGGCACGGTGATCGGCTGCTTCGGGCTCACGGAGCCCGACTACGGCTCGAACCCGGGGGGGATGATCACCGTCGCGAAGGAGACGGCGGACGGCTGGCTGCTCAACGGCGCCAAGATGTGGATCACCAACGGCTCGACGGCGCAGGTCGCGATCGTGTGGGCCAAGACCGGTGCGCTGGAGGACCAGGGCTCGATCCGCGGCTTCATCGTCCCCACCGACACGAAGGGCTTCTCCGCCAAGGACCAGAAGGGGAAGCTCAGCCTGCGCGCTTCGGACACCTCGGAGCTGGTGCTGCAGGACGTACGGCTCCCCAAGGACGCGGTCCTGCCGAAATCGGGGGGGCTGAAGTCGCCGCTGATGTGTCTCACGCAGGCGCGCTACGGCATCTCATGGGGCGCGATCGGCGCGGCGATGGCGTGTTACGACGAGGCGGTGAGCTACGCGAAGAACCGCCTCATGTTCGGCAAGCCGATCGGCGGCTTCCAGCTGCAGCAGGCCCGCCTGGCCGAGATGCTCACCGAGATCACCAAGGCGCAGCTGCTCTGCCTGCAGCTCGGCCGCCTGAAGGACGCCGGGACGATGACGCCGCAGCAGGTGTCGCTCGCCAAGCGCAACAACGTCTCGATGGCGACCGATATCGCACGGGAGACGCGCCGCCTGCTGGGCGCCAACGGCATCCTCGCCGAGTACCAGGCGATGCGCCACCTGGCGAATCTCGAGTCGGTCTACACGTACGAGGGGACGCACGACATCCACACCCTGGTGCTGGGGCAGGAGATTACGGGGATAAATGCGTTCAGTTGAGGCAGGTGCCGGGTTTCAGGTGTCGGGTGTCAGTGGTTACTTTTCGCTCCGGTGCAGGCACCTGAATTCCGATGCTTGACCTGACACCTGATACCCGACACCTGGCCCCTGCCTCATGAAGATCGCAGTCTGCATCAAGCGCGTCGCCGACTCGGAAGCGCGCGTCAAGATCGCCGCCGACGGCAAATCGCTCGACGACGCCGGCGTCAAGTTCATCCTCAATCCCTACGACGAGTTCGCGGTCGAAGAGGGGCTGCGTCGCAAGGAGCAGGCGGGCGCGGGCGAAGTGGTGGTGATCGCCTGCGGTCCCCAGACGTCCCAGGAAACCATCCGCACGGCTCTCGCCATGGGGGCCGACCGCGGCGTGCTGCTCGAGGCGGCCAGCGTGCCGGCCGACGGCCTCGCCGTGGCGCGCGCGCTCGCGGCCGAGCTCCAGGGCGGCGGCTACGATCTCATTCTCTTCGGCAAGGTCGCGATCGACGACTCCAACCATCAGGTGGGGCCGATGGTGGCGGAGCTGCTCGACCTCCCCTGCGTCACCTGCGCCGCGCATCTGGATCTGGCGGGGGGCAAAGGCACGGCCGAGCGTGAGGTCGAAGGGGGGATGGAGGAAGTGGAGTTCCCCCTACCCGCCGTCATCACGGCCGACAAGGGGTTGAACGAGCCCCGCTACCCGGCGCTCAAGGGCATCATGGCGGCGAAGAAGAAGCCGCTCGAGGTGAAACCGGCCGCCCTCGGCGCGGCCGGTCTGGAGGTTCTGGCGATGACGCTCCCTCCGGAGCGGAAAGAGGGGCGCATCGTCGGGGAAGGGGCGGCCGCGGTGCCGGCGCTGCTGCAGCTGCTGCGGGAAGAGGCCAAGGTCCTATGAGCCACGTGCTCGCGGTGCTGGAACAGCGCGACGGGACGTTGCGCAAAGTCAGCCACGAAGTGGTGACCGGGGCCCGGCGCCTGGCCGACGCCCTGGGCGGCGAAGTGCACGCCCTGGTCCTCGGCACCGGGGCGATCTCCGGCACCGATGCCGCCGGTCGATTCGGGGCCGACAGAATGATCACCGCCACGAACGCCGGTTTCGCCCAGTACGCCCCCGAAGGGTACGCGCGGGCCGCGGCCGATCGCGCCAAGGCGGGCGGCTACGGCGCCGTCGTGCTCGCCGCGAGCGCGCAGGGAAAGGACCTCGCGCCGCGCGTCGCCGCGAGGCTCGGTGTGCCGCTCGCGGCCGACGTCACCGATCTCGCCGTCGAAGGCGGGGCGGTCGTCGTCACGCGACCGGTCTACGCCGGCAAGGCGCTGCTCAAGGTGAAGGTGACGGCGGCGCCGGCCGTGGTGTCGCTGCGGCCCAACGTCTTCACCCCCGTGGAACGGCCCAAGGCCGGTGCGGCAGAGACCGTGGCCGTCCCAGGAGATGGCGGACGAGTCGTGGTGAAAGGCATCAAGGCCGCCGCGGGTGGCGCGCTCGACGTCGCCGAAGCGCCGATCGTGGTGTCCGGCGGCCGCGGCCTGAAGGAGCCGGCGAATTTCAAACTGCTCGAGGAGCTGGCGCAGGCGTTCGGGGGCAAAGCGGCGGTGGGCGCGTCGCGGGCGGTGGTGGACGCGGGCTGGCGGCCGCATGGCGACCAGGTGGGGCAGACGGGGAAGACGGTGAGCCCGTCGCTGTACGTCGCCGTCGGCATCTCGGGCGCGATCCAGCACCTGGCGGGGATGCGCACCGCGAAGGTCATCGTGGCGATCAACAAGGACAAGGACGCCCCGATCTTCAAGGTGGCGGATTACGGGATCGTGGGAGACCTGTTCGAAATCGTGCCGAAGCTCACGGAGGAGATAAGGAAGCTGAATGGATAAGGCGCTATCGGCTATCGGCGATCAGCTATCGGCCAAACAATGATTCCATCCCAGTTCCAGCCTGCATTGCCGCTCGAGCGGCTGATACTAAAAGAAGGCGCTGCAGGGGCCGGCGATCGCATGGAGCTCGACGTGCTGTTCGTCGGCGCGGGGCCGGCGGGGCTCGCGGGCGCGATCGAGCTGGCCCGGCTCGCCAAGACCGATCCCGGCGTGGGCGAGCTGAACATCGGCGTGCTCGAGAAGGCCGAGTCGTTGGGAGAGCATTCGCTCTCGGGCGCGGCGGTCAACCCGCGCGCGCTGCGCGAGCTGTTTCCCAACCTCAAGGACGCCGATTTCCCGTTCCGCGGCGCGGTGACGCAGGAAGCCGTCTACCTCCTCACCTCCGGCGGTCAGGTGCGGTTTCCCGTGACGCCGCCCACCATGAGGAACCACGGCTATTTCATCGCCTCGATCTGCGAGATCGTGCGCTGGCTGGGGCACAAGGCGGAAGAGCTGGGGGTCAACGTCTTCACCGGGTTTCCGGCGGCGGCATTGCTCACCGACGGCAATCGCGTGGCGGGCGTACGCACGCAGGCCACTGGGTTGGGGCGCGACGGGCAACAGCTCGCCTCCTACCAGGCGCCCAACGACCTTACCGCCAAGGTCACGGCCCTCTCCGAGGGCACGCGCGGGATGCTGTCGCAGGCCTGGCTCGAGTGGCAGCGCGTCGGCTCGGAGAACCCGCAGATCTTCGCGCTGGGCGTGAAGGAGATCTGGGAAACGAAACGGCCGCTCGACCGCGTCATCCACACGATGGGCTGGCCGCTGCCGTCCGACGCGTTCGGCGGCACGTTCTGCTATCCGCTCGAGCCGAATCTCCTGGCGCTGGGCGTCGTGGTCGGCCTCGACTATCACGATGCCGGGCTCGACGTGCACGTGCTGCTGCAACGGCTGAAGCAGCATCCGCTGTTCCGGCCGTATGTCGAGGGCGGCGAGATGGTCGAGTGGGGCGCCAAGACGATCCCCGAGGGGGGCTACTACGCACTGCCGGCGCGTCGCTCGGGGGACGGCGTGGTGCTCCTGGGCGACGCGGCGGGGTTCGTGGACGTGCCGTCGCTCAAGGGGATCCACTATGCCATTCAGTCGGGGATCTACGCCGCGCGGGCGATCTTCGCCGCGCTCAAGGCGGGCGACACGTCAGCGGCGCGGCTCGCCGAATACGACCGCCTGGTGGACGATTCCTACATTGTGCGCGACCTCTACAAGACGCGCAACATGCGGCTCGCCTTCAAGCACGGGTTCACCCTTGGGGGCCTGCAGGCGGGGTTGATGACGCTCACCGGGGGCCGCTTCCCCGGCGGTCGCATCGCGATGCCCCGCGATGCCGACGTGGCGCGCCGCGCCGATGGCGCCGAGGCGTTCACCCCCGACGGCAAACTGACCTTCAGCAAGGTCGATGCGGTCTTCAAGGCCGGGAACGCCACGCGCGACACCATCCCGACCCATCTGGTCGTCGGGAAGGACGTGACCCCCGAGGCGGCGCGCTTCTACACGCACCTCTGTCCCGCGGGGGTCTATGAAGAAGTGGACGGGACGCTGCGCGTGAACGCGCCCAACTGCGTGGACTGCAAGGCGACCGACGTCGTGGGGCCACGCTGGACCCCGCGCGAGGGCGGCAGCGGGCCGAAGTACAAACGGATGTGAGGCCCGGAACGTCGGGCCGTGCATCCGCTCAGCGCGCCGCGAACGTCAGGTCGTAGTCGGTGCTCACCGTGTGGACGATGTCGTCCCGTGAGGCGGCCTGGATCACGGTGCCGTGGTAGTCCCCGATGCGGCTCTGGTCACTCACGTTCAGGGTGAGCAGCGCGCCCGCCGCGAGGTCCCCCACGATCAGGATGTGCACTTCGGTCGGCGAGGCGGTGAGCGAGTACACGCGATAGGACGCGCTCGCCGGCTGGAGGTTGGTGATTCCGGGTCCGAACAGCGCGATCAGCACCGCCCCGTCGTCGGCGTTGGGCGTCGTGAGCGACACCGTTACGCTCCCCGCCTTCGGCGCGACTGCGTTGTCGCCGCACGCCAGACCCGTCCCGAGTAGTCCCAGGCTCAAGCCGAGCCCGATCCAGCGATGCGTCCTCATGGAGTCTCCTTTCCCGCCGGGGCGGGGAGCTGGCCGTTCGCCCGCAGGAACGCGCGGAAGTCGCCGATGTCGAAGTTCCCGTTCCGGTTGCCCTGGAGATCGAGGAAGCGTCGCCGCGTCAGGTCGAGGGGTGTTCCGCCGAGCAGGTCCGCCGCCGCGGCGTCGACGCTCACGGCCGGCACGGTCACGGTCACGGTGAACGCCTTGATCGCGAGCTGGGCGCCGGCAGCGGCGCGGACGGCGAAGCTGAACGCGCCGCGGTGGGTGGGGATGCCGGCGAGCCGGCCGTCGGGCGACAGCGTCAACCCCGGCGGCAGCGTTCCAGCGGACACGCTCCAGACCGCCGGGGCGGGCGCCGCAACGACCTGCAGCGCCTCGGCGTAGTCCGCCCCGACCACCCCGTCTGGCAGCGCCGCGTTGGCGACGTGCAACAGGTCCGTGCCCACGCGGAATCCCGGCGCGCGGACCCCGGCGGGGTTCAGCTCGGCGATCACGCCGAGATCGGAGGCCAGGGGCCCGAGTCCCACGCTGCCCGTGACCAGCCGCGACGTCTCCGCGCCGGTCGCGTCCCTGAGGAAGGCGAGCACGCTCGACCCGCCCTGGTAGCTGCGGGCGAACGGATCCTGGACGACGTGAAAGTCGGGGTCGAGCAGAATCACCCGTCCCAGGCCCGGATTCGCGACATACAGGAACCCGTCCCGGTCGAACACAGGGGCGCCGAGGGTGGGAGTCCCCCGGAACACCAGCTGCGGGACGCCGTCCACGATCCGGTAGATCGCGTCGAGGCCGTTCGTGAGGTAGAGGTCACCCGCGGGGGAGAAGGCGAGTCCCATGTGCAGGGCGATGAACTTCAGGTCGTCGAGACTGACGGCGCTCTTCGGGGTTCCGAGCGGGTCATAGCGGCGCAGCAGCTTCGCGATGGGATCGATCACCCACACGTCGCCGTCCGGCCCGACGGTCAGTGCGACCGCGGAGAAGAGTTGAGACGCGAACGTGGAGCGCTGTCCCGCGCTGAATCGCTCGATGCGCCCCCCGACGGTGAGCTGGTCCACGGCGACCAGCAGATCACCGAGCCCGTCGACGACCACCCCGGTGGGCGCTTCCCCCGTCACGTAGCTCGCGACGACGCTGACCGTTCCCGTCGGCGCCACGCGCAGCAGGCGCCGCGTCTGGCCGTCGGCCACGTACAGCTCGCCCGTCGGTCCGGCGGCGATCTGGATGGCCTCCAGGCCGACGCCGGTCGCATACGGAGTGGGGGGATCGCCGGGCCCGGCGGGCACCGCCGTGAACGAGAGGGAGTAGTGGGAGTCCGGGCTCCCGAATCCTCCGAATCCCCGGATCCGGACGAAATAGCGACCCGTGGTCGTGACGAGGTACTCGATGTGGCTGTCGAGATCTAGGTAGTCGTCGTTGAACGCCAGGATGGTGACGCCGTCGATTCCCACGAGCGTCAACTCCGGGTCGAGCGGCGACCCCGCCCCACTGGCGAGGACGTTGAGGGAGAGCTTCGTGCCGGCCACGAGGTCGAGCGCGTAGCTGTCCACGTCGCCCGCGACGCTGATGGTCCCGCCTGCCGTGTCGCCCAACGTCACGAGGTTGGCCTGCGCCACGACGTCGTTCGGCTCGGACTCCGTCACCGTCGCGGTCAGGGTGGCCCTGGAGGCGAGATGCACGCTTGCACCCGTCGAGCGTTTGGGCGTGCGCTGGGGGAGCTGGGCGAGTGCGGGACCCGGTATCGCGAGCACCGCTGCGGTCAGCAGCGACCGGACGGCGTATGTGGTCACAGGAGCGGATGACATGAGCCTCCAGCAGGTGCAGGGAACGGGGATCACCGCCGTTGGACTGGCGGCGCCTTGCTAACCCCGCGGGAGCCTGTGCCGGTTCTCCGCTGTCGTCAGGGACCCGTCCGATGGAGGTGAGGGTCCGTTGACGCTCAGCGCGCCGCGAACGTCAGGTCGTAGTCGGTGCTCACCGTATGAACGATGTCGTCCCGTGAGGCTGCCTGGATCACGGTCCCGTGGTACTCGGCGATCCTGGCCGGGTCGTCGATGTCCAGGGAGAGCAGCGCGCCCGTCGAGAGATCCCCCACCACGAGGATGCGTATCTCGGTCGGCGAGGCGGCGAGCGAGTACACGCGATAGGACGCGCTCGCCGGCTTGAGGTTGGTGAATCCGGGTCCGAACAGCGCGACCAGCACCGCGCCGTCGTCGGCATTGGGCGTCGTGAGCGACACCGTCACGCTCCCCGCCTTCGGCTTCGGCGCGACGGGGTTGTCGCCGCACGCCAGACCCGTCCCGAGTAGTCCCAGGCTCAAGCCGAGCCCGATCCAGCGATTCGTCTTCATGGTTGCTCCTTTCCCGCCGGGGCGGGAAGCTGGCCGTTCGCCCGCAGGAACGCGCGGAAGTCGCCAAGGTCGAAGTTTCCGTTCCGGTTGCCCTGCAGATCGAGGAAGCGTCGCTGCGTCAGGTCGAGCTGAGCCCCCCCGAGCAGGTCCGCCGCCGCGGCATCCGCACTCACGGTCGGAATGGTCACGATGACGGCGAAGGACCTGAGCGCGAACCGCTCGTCGGCATCGGCGCGCACGGCGAATGTGAAGCGGCCGGCCTGGGTGGGGATTCCCGTGACGTGCCCGTCGAGCGACAGCGTGATCCCCGGCGGCAGCGCGCCGGAGGCCAGGCTCCAGATCACCCTGCCGCTGGCCGGGGACACAGTGAGCCGCAGCTCGTCGGCGTAGTCCGCCCCGACCACGCCGTCATTCAGGGTCGCGTTGGCGACGGGCAGATGTCGATCCCGATCTGGAACCCCTCGGCGCGGATCTTCGCCGGGTTCATCTCGATGATGCCGCTGACATCGGAGGCCATGGAGCCGAGGCCCGCGTTGTCGGCGAGCAGGCGGGGCGTCATCGCGCCGTCCGCTCCCCGCAGGAACGCAAGCTGCGTCGACCCGCTCAGGTAGCTGCGGGCGAACGGGTCTTCCACCACCTGGAGGTCGGGGTCGAGCAGAATCACCCGGCCGCGGGACCCGTTCGCCACGTACAGAAACCCGTCCTTGTCGAATGCCAACCCGTTGAGGAAGGGGTCCGTCTGAAATGCGACCTGCGGCACGCCGCCGACGATCTTGTAGATCGTGGCGAAACCGTCCGACACGAACAATTCGCCGGCCGGCGAGAACGCCAGGCCCATATCGAAGGCGAAATGTGTCAGGCTGGAGAGGCTGACGGTGCCCTTCGGCGCTCCCAGCGGATCGAAGCGGCGGAGCGCCCGGCCCACCGGGTCGATCACCCAGACGTCGCCGTCGGGCCCGACGGTCATCGTCGCGCCGGACTGCAGCGCGGCGGTGAACGTGGAGACCGTCCCTCCGCGGAATCGCACGATCCTGCCCGCCGAGAAGGCGGAATTGGTCGTCGAAACCAGGACATCGCCGAAGCCGTCGACAACCACGCCGACCGGGAATTCTCCCGGGAATGTCCCCAGCTCGCTGACCTCTCCGGTCGGTGCGACGCGCACCAGGCGCTGGCCGCCGATGTCCGCCACGTAGAGCTCGCCCGCAGGACCGGCCGCCATCCCCATGGGGGCACCGAGTCGGCCCGTGTACAGCGTGGGAGGATCCCCGGGACCCTCGGGCACCGATCCGAACGACAGCGCGTACGTGGATGCCGTACTGCCGACCCCACTGAAGCCCTGGACCTGCACGAAGTAGCGCCCCGTGGACGGGATGAAAGACTCGATGTGACTGTCCGGGCTGAGATAGTCGTCGTTGAACGCCAGGACGGTGACGCCGTCGGGGCCGAGCAGCGTCAGGGTCGGGTCGAGGGGAGACCCCACCCGGCTCGCGAGCACGTCCAGCTCGATCTTCGAGCCGGCCAGGAGATCGATGGCGTAGGTGTCCACGTCGCCCGTGACGCTGATCGTTCCGCCCGCGGTGACGCCCAACGTCACGAGCTGGGCCTGCGAGACGAGGTCGTTCGGCTCGGCCTCGGCCACTGTGGCCGTGGCGGCGGCCAGCCTCAGGGTGGAGGTGCGGGCGGGACGCGCGGCCTTGGCCGTCGCCGGCCTCGCAGCGGGCCAGGGAATCTGGCCGAAGGCGCTTTTCGGGATCGCCAGCAAAGCGATTGCCAGCAGGGAGCGTGCGACCGACATGAGCCTCCACAGGGTCAGGGAACCGAGATGTCAACCCCGGTCTGGTATTAAGCGCTGTAGGTAACCCAAGCGGATCGCAAACTCCGTCCGGGTGCCGTCAGGAGGGCGAGCAACATCTGCTGTTCGAGGGTGTTCCCGACGAATGTCGGGGACGTGTCAGACCAGCCTCAGGGGCTTACTGATCCAGGCTCGTCACGTCCAGGATGATCAGCGCCGCACCGCTCGGATCCCTCGCCCCGAAGGCGTACAGCTTGCCGTTGATGCGGGAGAACGTCGCGGTGTGGATGCCGTTGGTGGTGCCACTGACCAGGTATTTCCCCGCAAGGGTCGGGTGGGCGGGATCGGTGAGCCGGTAAAACCAGAACCCTGAATTGGGTCCATTCTCGGCGCTGAACATCAGCAGTTTGTTGTCATCGGACACTTCCACATCACTGACCGTGGTGATGCCGGTCGTCACGATCGAGTCCACCAGGGTCGGCGCGCCGGCGGCCCCGAGCTGCCAGACCTTCAGCGCGTTTCCCGACACTCCGTTGCGGGGGAATCCGCCCCAAGTGCCGGTATATGCGTAACCGTTTGTCACCCACAGATCGGAGCCGAAGCGCTCGGGGACGTTGTTCCCCACGGCCGCGACGCTCAGCGCGCCGTTCGCGGTGTTGAGCTGCCAGAAGCCGGACACCATGTCCATCGCGTACAGCGAGCCGTTGTAGAGTTGCACGCCCCAGGTGTAGGTGTCGCCGGCCCCGAAGCTGAGCGTGTCGATCATGCGGGACGAGATGTCACCCGACAGCGTTCCCGACACGTCGATTGCCACCACGCCGCCATTGTAGTAGGCGGCGTACAGGATCGCCTTCGATTCGTTCATCCAGAAGTTGTGCGTGCCGGCGCCGGCACGGCGGAACAGCGCAACTTCCTTCGGGCTCGTCAGGTCGGACACGTCCACGACGTGAATGTCGCCGGATGAAGACGCCCCGATTGTGCCTGAGCCTTCCTGCCCGATGAACAGATACTTCTGTTCCATGGTGACCGGGTTGTGGAACCACCATGCATTGTGGACACGGGCTCCGATGTGCTGCCCTTGCAGGGTATCAGTTGTGACCAACTGCCCCACCAGTTGCGGGTTTGCAGGAGTGCCACCATTGATGCCGTTCCCGACGTCGTAGATCATCACGCCGCTGTTCCAGGCGCACACGAACGCCAGCCCGTCGCGGATGAACTGGTCGTGGATCCCGTAGTTCTGCGGGATAGGCAAGGAGTCGACGAACACGACGTCGCCCGGGGGGGGCGGGGGCGGGTTCGTCGTGCCGCTGTCGCTCGAGCAGGCCGCTCCCATGGACAGAAGTATTGCGCCCACCACGGCGCGCGCGCTCGTCACTCCTCGGCTCCCGCATGCATCGGCATGTCCATCCTTCCGGTGGCTTCCGAGGGCCAACCCCCATACCGACCCATGCGAGGCATGCGCATGCCGGTGGCGAGCCGAACTCCCAGCGTCAGGGCGACGCCTCGCGTCCGCCCGAAGAACACCTGTGGATCGAATACCCCGCCCCCGACCCGCGCGATCCCGATCCACGATGCTTCTACGAACGGCGTGGTACGCAGTCGTCCCCATTTGAGGTCGAGCGCATCTCCCGCCGTGAGCACCGTCCACCGGGTGATGCCCAGGATCGAGTTGTCGAACAGCGGCCGGCGCGTGCGGAAGCGGCTCGAGAACAGGCGCTCCTCCTCCGGCCGGTCGCTGCGCTCCAGCCGGACGTAGGGGCGATTCTTCCCCAGGGTGACCGCACCCTCGGCGAGCACCGAGTGAAAGATGAAAGCCCCGTCCGCGGTGGCAGTGCGCGCCCACTCGACCTCACCGTACCAGCGCCCACGCTCCCAGCGGGCCGCGGCGCTCGCCTTGCGATCGGCGGGAGCCGCCCCGCCGCGGTCCTCGGGAGAGTTCACCCAGGCGTAGGATCCCTGCACCTCCAGTCCTTCGAGGGGGGTCACGGTGAGACGCGTGGACCAGGAGTCGCCGAAACGATCCCAGGCCGGCCACGAGCCGGGCGACACCGGTTCGTCTCCGTTGAACAGCGCGCCTTCGAGCAGCACGAGCCCGAGGCGCACGCCCGCGAGGATCACAGCCCGCTCGAGGATCTGGCTCAGATGGTGGTTGACGGGGAAGCGCACCGTCGGGCGCGACATGGGGTCGTCGGTGCCGAAGGGCACGAACCCCTTGCCGGCCGCGGCGAACAGGCGCCGCCCGCCGCCCACGAGCATCAGCTCGTGCACCAGCGTGTGCGGGTGGCGGCGATCCTCGAAGCTCTCACCCCAGCTGCCGGGGGAGAGCTCGCCGTGCGGGATCGTGTACTTCTCGAAGTCGACCGTGCCGATGAGCCGCAGCCGGTCACCGAACGCCGCGGCATGCAACATCACCGCCGGCTGGACCACCCGGAGCTCCCCCAGCGACCGGCCGCCCGGTACGACGTTCGTTTCGGTGAACGCCGGAATCGCCTGCACACCCCATTCGGCCGTGACCCGCTGTGCCACCGCGCGGCCGGGCAGACACACTCCCAGCAGGAACAGACAGCGGCGCGCGCGTGTCGTCAGAATGTCGGCTCCGCGGTGTGATGGGGATCGTCGAGCACGATCGCGGACAGCGATTCCCCGGCGGGGACGTGCGGCCGGTCTTCGGGAACGACGAGCAAGGCGTCGGCCCGGGCCATCGAGGTGAGAATCCCCGATCCCTGTGCTCCGGTGAGCCGCGCGCCGAGGGTCCCGTCCGGTAGCGCCTCGACGATGGCCCGCAGGAAGTGGCGCAACCGGGGACCCAGGGTGATGTCGTCTTCCACTACGACGCGCACCGTGCGGCGGAACGGGCGGGCGTGGCCCAGCAGGCGGCGGATGATGGGGCGGACGAACAGCTCGAAGGTGACCATGGTACTGACGGGATTGCCGGGGAGGCCGATCCAGGGCAGGGGCCCCACGGGCGGGGGCAGCAAGCCGAATCCGAGCGGCGCCCCGGGACGCATGCGGACGCGCCACAGCCGCAGGTCGCAGCCGAGGTCGGTCAGGACTTCGCGCACCAGATCGTGCTCGCCCACGCTGACGCCGGCCGTGGTGACGAGCAGATCCGAGCCGGCGGCGCGCACGATGTGATCGCGCAGCGACTGTTTCGTGTCGCGCGCGATTCCCAATTCGCGCGGCACGGCGCCCGCGCGCCGGATCATCCCCGACAGGGTGTAGGAGTTGGAGCTCGCGATCTTCTTGCCGGCGAGGATCTCGGCGCGGCGGTCGAGGTCCACGATCTCGTCGCCCGATCCCAGGAACGCGACGATCGGCGGGCGATGCACGGCCACGGGCTCGTGGGCGATGGAGGCGAGCACGCCGAGCTGGGCCGGGCCGAGCGGCGTGCCCGCGGGGAGCACCAATTCCCCGCGCCGGATATCCTCGCCGGTCAGGCGGATGTTCCGGCCCGCGTCGCGCGGGTCGCGGATCGTGACCCGGTCGCCGTCGGGTTCGGTGTCCTCCTGACGGATGACGCCGTCGGCGCCCGCGGGGAGCGGGGCGCCCGTGAAGATGCGCGCGGCCTCGCCCGCGGCGAGCGTGTGTTGGGGGAACTGCCCGGCGGCGATGGTTTCCACGACGCGCAGCACCACCCCGGCGCGCACGTCGGTCGAGCGGCAGGCGTAGCCGTCCATGGCCGAGTTGGTCCACGGAGGGAGGTCGATCGGGCTCGAAATGTCGTCTGCCGTGACAAGATCGAGCGCGTCGCGCAGCGTCCGCAGCTCGGCCGGGAGGGGCCGGACGGCGGAGACGATCAGCTGCGCGGCCTCGGCCGGCGTGGCGCCGGTCAGGGCGGGAGGATGCGGGCCCGGTCCCACGCGAGGTTGGCGAGCGCCACGAGCCAGCTGGTGTCGCTGAAGCGGAACACGGGGAACGGCGCGCGGAACGTCGGGCTGTCGGTGATCATGGCCACCCACAGATCGGCGTTGTCGCGCGTCGGATCGTAAATCGGCGCGTCGCCGACCGCGGTGCGGAACACCTCGATTTTGGGCAGCGGGTGGGCCGAGAACCCCTCGACGAGCACGATGTCGGCGCCGTCGAGATAGCGCCGGGTCAGGGTGATGGGGTCGTCCTCGTGGTCGGTGCGCTCGAACAGCACGCGCGCGCCGGGCGCCTCGAGTAGCACGCGCTCGGCCTTGCCCTCGTGCCAGTGGCGCCAGGTGTCCTTGCCGCGCTGGTCCAGGTCGGCGGCGTGGGTGCCGTGCTTGAGCGTCATGACGCGGAACTTGCGGCGCAGCTCGGTGGCCAGCGCCACCACGAGCGACGTCTTGCCGGCGTCCTTCTTCCCGATGATCGAGATTATGCGCGTCGCCGCCACAAAACCTCCGCCTGCTCCAGGTCTTCTGGGCGATTGACGTTGAAAAACAGCGTCTCGGGATCGCCGAACGAGCGGACCCGGTCGAGCGATAGTGTACCCACCCGCACGGCATCGTGGAAGGCGATGGCGCGGAGGTCGCCGCGGGCGATGGCTTGCTCGACCGGCGCCCGGCAGGCCGGGGCGTACACCGCGCACAACGGCTCGAGCCCGCGCCGCCCCCCGCTCTCGGGGAGAAAGGCGTCGAACCCGTCGCTGCCCGCGATGAGAGTTCGGAGCAGGTCTTCGCTCACGAACGGCATGTCCCAGGCGACGCACAGCACCGGTCCAGGAGCGTCGCACAGGGCGGTGTAGATGCCGCCCAGGCTTCCCGCGCCGGAGCGCACGTCCGGCACGCAGCGGAGTGCCGGCGCCCAGGAGCCGGCGTCCGGGGCGTTCGCGATGAGCAGGGGGGAATCGCCCACCGCAGCGGCGACCGCGTCCACCACGCGGTCCAGAATGCGGCGGCCGCCCACTTCGAGCAGCCCCTTCGGACCGCCGCCGTAGCGGCTCGCGGCGCCGCCGGCGAGCACGGCGCCGCGCACCCTAGTAGCGCCGGCCGCGGCTCTTCTCGAGCACGACGTCGAGGCCGAAGGTGAGTGCGAACCGATGGAGGAGTACGGTGGTCTTCGGCGGTCGCAGAGTGGTGATCGGTGCCGGGCCGGCGACCTTCTCCATCGGCGCGATCACATCGCGCAGCTCGAACCGGAACTGGTAACTGGAGCTCATCCGGGCGGTGAAGCCCACGGCGGCCTGTGCGCCGAGTCTCAAGGTCTTCGGCTTGTCGTCGATGAGAACCGAACGTGTTTGAATGTTCTGATTCTCCACGAACACACCGGAGGTTGCGACGGTACCCGAAGAGTAGCCGACCACTCCCATGCTGCCGCGGATGTACGGACTGATGCTCCTGCGTCCGGCGGCACGGAGCACGACGCCTCCCATGGCGGAAATCGCGCTCGTGGACGGGGATGACGAGCCGATGTCGGTGCAAACCTGGTTATTGCGGGTGCCGAAGACAGGGTCGCCGCCGGAGTCGGGGTTATAGAAGATTCCCTCGCATGTGTCGTCCAGTGGGAACTCCACGAAGAACACGTCGAGGGTGAACCCCACTCTCGGATTTCGGAAGTAAGTAGCCGTGAGTCCCGCGATAATGCCGGGGGTGAGATCACGGACGAGGCGTAGCGTGTCGATGCCGCATCCCTGAGGGGGAGTACAGAGCACGTCGAGTGGCTGGCGATTGATGGTCCAGAGCGTACTGCCAGTCGCTACGCCCCCGACGATCGTCAGCACCAGGTTGGGTTCTGACGATGTTTGGGCTGCAGCGGGCGCGCACAGCAGGCCGAGGGCCAGGGGAACCGACAGGGTACGCTTCATGCGACCTCGAGCAGTTGATGGTCCACGGCCAGGCAGCGGTCCATGACGAACGGCACCCCCGCGCTCCGCGCCCGCTCCGCCGCAGCGGGATCGACGACGCCCTGCTGCAGCCAGATGAGCCGGGGTGGGGGTCGCAGCGCCAGCGCCTCGTCCACGACGGCGCCCGCGAACGCGCTGCGCCGGAACACATCCACGATGTCGAGCGAATGGTCGCGCGTCGCCGCCGCAAGGGAGGGGTAGCAGCGCTCCCCCATGATACTCGCGTGATGAGGGTTCACCGGTACGATGCGGAATCCCCGGCCCTGCAGGTACCGGGCCACCGAGTGACTGGGCCGGGCCGGATCGGGCGACAGTCCCACGACGGCGATCGTGCGGGCATCGCGCAGCAGCGTGCGCAGCGCATCGGGGGTCACGCGTCCGGCCGGTGGACGTGTGGGGACCCGCTCACCGCGCGTCCCACGAGCACCATCCCCGAGCGTTGCGCGATCACCAGGGCCAGCGTGGACGGCACGCTCGGCGTCGCCACCCAGGCGAGGCCCGCGCGCGACGCCTTGAACGCGAGCTCCGCGGAGATGCGCCCCGTCACGAGCAGCCCGAGCCCGGCGATCGGCCGGCGCGCCAGCACGGCGGCGCCGATCACCTTGTCCACCGCGTTGTGCCGCCCGATGTCCTCGGCGTGAAACAGCAGCGTGACGGCGTCGGTCAGCGCGGCGGCGTGGATGCCCCCGGTCTCGTTGTAGCGCGCGCCGCGGGCGAACAGCGACTTGAACAGCGTGCGCAGCTGCTCGGCGGCGGGTGGCTCGCCGCGCACCACCGACCGCGGCACCGCCTGCGGATCGGCGAGCAGCGTGGTGACGGCGCCGCATCCGGACGCAAGCACGCGCCGGCGATTCTCCGCCTGGACGCGGGCCGGGCCCTCCGGTCGCACGTCCGCCCAGAAGCCCAGGTCGGTGGCGCAGGGCCGCAGCTTGAGCAGGTCGTCCACCGACTCGATGTAGCCCTCGCCGTGCAGCCAGCCGGCCGCCAGCTCCTCGAGCTGGTCCGGCGTGCACATCCACGTCACGACGGGCTCGCCGTTCACCTCGAGCCATACCGGCCACTCTTCGACGAGGGCGGAGTCCGCGGTCATCCGGCCGCGGCGCGACCCGGGGGCGGGCACTTCGCGTTCAGGGCTCGCCGAAGTACTCGGAGTAGAGATGGGGTCCCTCCTGGACGCGGATCGCATGGAGCTGCACGCCGGGCGGCAGCGCGCCGGCCAGCCGCTCCCAGAAGTACACCGACAACGCTTCGCCGGTCGCCAGGCGCTGGCCCGCCTGGAATTCCGGCAGGTCCCGGTTGATGTCGCCGTCCGCCAGCCGGTCGGTGATCTCGCGGGCCAGCAACGCGTCCAGCTCGGTGAGATTGAGCACGCCGCCGGCGCCGGCGACGAGGGGTCCCTTCACGGTGACCCGGCACTGATAGCGATGCGCATGGTCCGTGGCCGCCTTGCCGAAGGTGGCCGCGTTGCGCTCCGGGGTCCAGTCCGCCCGGGCGATCCGATGCGTCGCCGTAAACTCCACGATTCTCGTAAGATAGACGGTCGGCATGGTCAGAATACCCTCACGGCGCTGGCCTTGAACGCGCAGGTGACCGGGGCACCGGGAAGCAGTCCCAGCTCGCGCACCGCCTCCTCGGTGACCTCCGCGACGAATTCCACGCCCACGTCGGCCGTGACGTGCACCAGTCCGGGCCGCGGGCGGGCGAGCCGAGTGACGTGCCCCGCGAAGACGTTGCGCGCCGAGGACGCCATCGGCTCGCGCGACAGGATGATGTCGCTCGGCGGGACCGCGAGAATCGCGGGGCCCACGCGGTCGGTCGCCACGGCGATGTCGACCGCGCCGATGCGCACGTGGCGGGTCGCCTCGGGCGCTCCCGGTGGGAGTACCACACGGAACAGGTTTTCCGGTGTGACCGGAACCACCCGCCCGTCCGCCAGCGCGCGCAGATCATCCGACCACCGGTACGCGTCCTCGAGCTGGTGCGACGCCAGACACACGGTGAGCCCGCCGTCGCGGCGTCGCCGCTCCTCCTGCAGCGCCTGGTACAGCTGCAGCGCGGCGGCACGATCGGCGGAGCTCGCGGGCTCATCGAGCAGCAGCAGGTCCGGCTCGAGCGCGAAGGCGCGTGCCACCGCCACGCGCTGAATCTCCCCTTCGGACAGCTCGCGCCGCGAGCGCCCCAGCAGCTCGCCGATGCCGAATCGCCGGGACACGGCCTCGACCGCGGCGTCGATCTCGGCGCGCCGTTTCCCTCTGGCCCGCAACCCGAATGCGAGATTCTGGCGGACGGTGCCGCGAAACAGCACGGGGCGTTGCTCGACCAGCGTCACGCGGCGGCGCGCGCCCGCGGTCCGCATGGCCGGGCGGTTGTTGAGCCAGACCTGGCCTTCGGTCGGCGCCTCAAGCAGCGCGGCGAGGCGCAACAGCGTGCTCTTCCCCGAGCCGTTGGGCCCGACGACGGCGACGATGGTGCCGCGCTCCACGACGAAACGGTCCAGCTCGAGGACGGTGCGTCCCTCGTAGCGCTGTCGCACACCGCGCAGCTCAAGCACGGCCGTGCCCCTGAAGGACCTGCAGGGCGACGTTCACGAGCAGGGCGAGCAGCAGCAGGATGCAGCCGAGCGCCAGGGCGAGCCCGAAGTCCCCTTGTCCGGTGTACAGTGCCACCGCCGTGGTGAGCGTGCGCGTCTGCCCGCGGATGTTGCCGCCCACGATCAGCGCGGCGCCGACCTCGGCGGTGCACTGGCCGAACGCGGCGGTGACGACGGTGGCGAGACCGAAACGCGCCTCCCGCGCCACCGTCCAGGCGCTGCGCCACAGTCCCGCCCCGAGCGTTTCCGCGGTGCGGCGGATACGCGGGTCGACGCCCTGGACCGCAGCCGCCGAGAGGGCCGCCGCTACGGGCAGCGCGAGCACCACGTCGCCGATCAGGATGGCCTCCCAGGTATACAGCAGCCCGAGCCCGCCCAGCGGCCCGCGGCGCGACAGCAACCCGAAGAGCAGCAGACCGACGACGACGGTCGGGAACGCGAGCGCGGTGTTGACGACAGTCAGCGCGGCGCGCCGTCCCCAGAACGCGCGGGTGGCGAGCAGGAAGCCGGCGGGGATACCCAGGATGCACGCGATGGTGGTCGCGAGCAGCGCGATCTTCAGTGTGAGGAGGGTGATGCCGAGCACTTCGGCATCGCCCGTCGCCAGCAGGTGGAGGGCGCGACGCAGGCCGTCGGTCAGAAAGTCCACGCGACGCCGAATGTCGCCCAGGGATGGGCGGTCCACTCCGTGAGCGACGCGTTGGGGGGGAGAAGGGCAAGGCGGAAGATCGCCGGGTACTGCAGCCGGTAGTAGACGATCCGGCCGCCGAGCTCGAACGACACGCGCCGGCCCGGATACCAGCGGATCCCCGCCTCCGGCCCGGCCGTGATCTTCGTGCCGAAGTCATAGCCGCTCGTGTCCGCGGCGATCGGGGATCCGAACGCCAGGCCCACGGTGCCGCCGATGTAGGGCAGGAGGCCGTGGAAGGTCTTGCCGCCGGTGAGCGAGATCTGCAGTCCGGCGTCGGCCAGCACGAGGTCGTTGTTGACCGGACCGACGGTGTCCGGCGGGGACTCCCGGGCCGTGACGTAGAACGCGTCGGTCTGGGCGTACGCGATCCCCGTCGTGAAGATGATCACGTTGCTGGCCTGGTACTCGAACCGCAGGCCGCCGGTCCATCCGTGGGACGCCCCGACCGGGATCTTGCCGCGCTCGCCGCCGAAGTAGCCGCCGACGAGGCGCAGCATCGCGCCGCGCCGCAGATCGTGGTAGGGAGACGCACCCGGGTTGTGGCCGACCTGGGCGGTCAGGCGGACAGGCGGAAGGGCGGACAGGAGCACCGCGAGACACGCGGCTCCCCGTTGCACCGTACGCCCACCGCCCGACCGCCCGCCCGCCTGACCGCCGCTTTTCCCGACCATCAACTCACCTCCCTGAGGTCCCGTCCGGTCATCTCCGCCGGTGGCTCGACGCCCAGCAAATTGAGCAGCGTCGGTCCGACATCCTGCAGGCTCCCGCCGTGACGCAGCTCCCGCACGCCTTCCGCGCCGATCAGGAGAAACGGCACCGGATTGGTCGTGTGCGCCGTGTGCGGTCCACCCGTGGACGGGTCGATCATCAACTCGCAGTTACCGTGGTCCGCGGTGATCAGCAGCGTGGTGCCGGCGCGCTCGGCGCTGGCCAGCACCCGCGCCAGCGACGCGTCCACCGTTTCCACCGCCTTGATCGCCGCCGGTAGTACCCCGGAGTGGCCCACCATGTCGCCGTTGGCGTAGTTGCACAGAATGAAGTCATGGGTGTGCTCCTCGAGGGCCCGGCACAGCGCATCGGTCACTCCCGGCGCACTCATCTCCGGCATCTGGTCGTAGGTGGCGACGTGTTTCTGCGAAGGCACGAGGACCCGCTCCTCCCCCTTGTAGGGCCGCTCGACGCCGCCGTTGAAAAAGTACGTGACGTGCGCGTACTTCTCCGTCTCCGCGGTGCGCAGCATCGTCATCCCGTGGTCGGCGAGCACCTCCGCCACGATCCGATGCAGGACCATGGGGCCGAACGCCACGGGGAAGGAGAACGTCTCGTCGTACTGCGTCATGGTGACCAGCGAGACGCGCGGCCGCTGCGCATCGGCGAAGCCGTCGAACGGGTCCACGGCGAGGACCCGGCACATCTGGCGCACCCGGTCGGCACGGAAGTTGACCACGAACACCCCGTCGCCCGAGCGAATGCGGGGGGCGCCGGCGATGACCCGCGGCTTGATGAACTCGTCGGTCTCTCCACTCTCGTACGCCCGCTGGATGGCCGTGATCGGATCCGGCGCTTCGATCCCCTTGCCGTGGACCATCGCGTCGTAGGCGAGCCGGGTCCGGTCCCAGCGCTTGTCGCGATCCATCGCGTAGTAGCGACCGCTCACGGTCGCCACGACCGGGGCCCGGGATCCGGGGCCCGGGCCCCGGGCCCCGATCTCGTGGAGCAGCGTGCGCATGAACTCAAGCGCCGACTGCGGCGGTGTGTCGCGTCCATCGAGCCACGCGTGAATCGCCACGGGCACTCCGGCGCGCCGGCCGAGCTCCACGGCCGCCAGCAGATGCTCGTCGAGCGCGTGCACGCCGCCCGTTCCAATGAGCGACAGGAGATGGAGCGTGCCCTTGCCCCGTCGCACCGATTCGCACAGCTCCACGAGCGGCGGCAAATCGAAGAATTCGCCGGAGGCGATGGTCTGGGAGATCCGCACGATATCCTGGGGGACGACGCGGCCGGCGCCCAGGTTCAGGTGACCGACCTCGCTGTTGCCCATCTGTCCTTCCGGGAGGCCGACGGCGAGGCCCGAGGCGTCGAGCAGGGTGCGCGGGGCACGCTCCCACAGGCGGTGCCAGACCGGCGTGTCTCCGAGCTCGATGGCATTGCCTTCGCGGCCGGGGCGGAAGCCCCAGCCGTCGAGAACGATCAGCGCGACTGGGGTGCGCGACCCGTGCCTCTTGTTCATATTGAAGGGGATGCAATCTATCCGCACGCTGTGCGTCCTACCAGTTGTTGCCTGCCTCGCGGTCCCGCTTCCCGCTCAATCACGGGTCCGCGTCGCCAGGGCGGGCGAGTGGTTCTACCAGGCGGCCGAGGGCAAGCGCCTCGCGCAGCTCGAGGCCGGCGCTCTGGTGCAGCAGGGCGCCGTGCTGGGCGACTGGGCGGCGGTCACGCTAGACGGGTGGATCTTCAAGACTTCGGTCGGCCCCACCAGCGTGAGCGGGTTCGATCTCGCCGTGACGAAGGCCCCATCGGAGAACCTGCGGACGGCCCCCGCCGGCAGCGTCGTGGCACGTCTGATCAGGGGGTTCGCGCTCGACCGGGTCGATGAGCAGGATCGCTGGGTGCACGTGCGGCGCCAGGGCTGGATGCGCCGCGCGGCGCTCCAGGCCGTGGCCGAGAGCGCCCCTTCCGCCCCGGTCTCCACGAACCCGCCGGGTGGGGGGCGTCCGGCCCGGACGACTCCGCCCCATACTGACGACACCGGGTCGGTTGCACCCCCGATCGACGCGTCGCGCGTACAGGTGACCCGCGGCACGACCGTGTATCGCGCGCCCGACAGTGCGGCCGCGGGCGACGCGAGGGTCGCCTCGGGCGCCCCGCTCAGGGTCCTGGGGCGCGCCGGCGAATGGACGCGCGTGCAGCTCGATGGCTGGGTCCGGACGGCGGACGTCCAGTCGGCGCCGGCGGGGGTCCTGGTCGGGGTGAGCGCGGCCGAGCTGCGGGCGGAACCCGAGCGCTACGTGGGCCAGGTGCTGCGCTGGACGCTCGAGATCATCGCGCTGCGGACCGCGGACGATCTGCGCCCCGACATCCCTGACGGCTCCGCCTATCTGCTGGCCCGTGGCCCCGTCCCCGAGCGGAGCTTTGTCTACGTCGTAGTGCCGGAGTCAAAGCGCGCCGCGGCGGACGCTCTGTCGCCGCTTGCCACCGTGCAGGCCACGGTGCGGGTGCGCACCGGCCGGAGCCGGTTCGTCGGCTATCCGGTGGTGGATCTCGTTTCCCTCGAGGTACAGCCATGAACGACGTGCTGCGCGAGCGGATGCTGCGCAAGCTGGAGACGCTGTCCGAGGAGAAGGTCTACCAGGTACTCGACTACGTCGAGTTCCTCGAGTCCAAGTACGCCGAGCGGCCCGCGGGAGCCGCGCCGTTTCAGAAGGTCGCCGAGACGCTCGAGGACACGATGCGGGCCGGCCGCGTGCCCGTGACCATCATCAAGGGGACGATGGACGCGGTGGGCAAAGCGGGGAAGTTCTTCGAGGGCCTGGCCGCCGCGGGGAAGGCCGCAGTGGACGAGGTGCGCAAGAAATCGGGAGACAGCACGCCGCCGCCCCCGCCGCCCCCCCCGGCGCCGGAGACGCCGCCATCAGAGTCCTGACCGCCCTGCTCGCCCTGGTCGTCGCGGGCTGCTCCCGCGGCGGGGACCGTGGGAACGAGGCCGCGACGGGCGGGCCCGCCGCCGGCTCGCCCGGACGCCCCGAGGCCGCGCCGGTCCATGGCTGTGCGTACATCACCGAGACCGAGGCGTCCGTCGTGCTCGCCCAGCCGTCGCGCTACCGCCGCGCGCAGTCCAGTGCACAGCTGTGCACCATCGAGCCCGTGTCGGGCGACGCGTTCCACGGGACGACGGTCAGCTATCGCGTCGCCCGCGGCAACACGGCGCAATACGACTTTTTCGCGGCGCAAAAGAGCGCCCAGCCCGTATCGGGACTCGGCGACCGCGCCCTCTGGCTGGCGGCCGGGGGGACCCGGGGAAACCTGGTCGTGGTGACGGACACGAATGTCGTCTCCCTGGCGATCAGCGATTTCAGCGGCCGGAAAGATCTCAGGAAGCGGGCGGAAGCGTTCGCGAAGAAGGTGCTGAACCGCCTCTGAGAGCGCCCCCGGTTGAGGAACAGCCGGGTCCGGCAGTAACTTCCGCTATGGGAACCTTCCGCCCGGACCCCGCCCTCACCTTCGACGACGTCTTGCTCGTCCCGCAGCACGCCACCGTGCATCCGCGCAGCGTCGACATCGCGAGCCGCTTCACCCGCGACATCCCGCTCAACATTCCGCTCGTGTCGGCGGCGATGGACACCGTCACCGAGGCCGAGATGGCGATGGCCATCGCCCGGGCCGGCGGCATCGGGGTGATCCACAAGAACATGCCGATCGACCGCCAGGCGGCCGAGGTGGACCGCGTGAAGCGCAGCGAGTCGGGCATGATTCTGAACCCGATCACGCTGGGGCCCGACCGTCCGCTGCGTGAGGCGTCCCAGCTCATGGCGCGCTTCCGGATCTCCGGCGTGCCGATCGTGGACTCGGCCGGGAAGCTGGTCGGCATCATCACCAACCGCGATCTGCAGTTCGAGCGCCAGCTCGAGCGGCCCATCCGCGAGGCGATGACCAAGGACGACCTGGTCACCGCGGCCGTCGGCACCACCCTCGACGAAGCGGAGCGGATCCTCGGCGCCCACCGCATCGAGAAGCTGCCCGTGGTGGACCAGCAGGGCGTGTTGCGCGGGTTGATCACGATCAAGGACATCTTCAAGCGCCGTCAGCATCCCATCGCCAACAAGGACCAGCACGGGCGCTTGCGCGTCGCCGCCGCGGTCGGCGGGACGCCCGATGCCGTGACCCGCGCCAAGGCGCTGCTCGATGCGGGCTGCGACGTGGTCGTGGTGGATTCGGCCCATGGGCATTCGCAGGGCGTGCTCGACACGGTCGCCTGCCTGCGGGAAACGTTCCCCGAGGCGCAGCTCGTGGGCGGCAACGTGGCGAGCGAAGCGGGTGCGCGCGCGCTGGTGGAGCGGGGGGTGGATGCGGTGAAAGTGGGCGTTGGGCCGGGCTCGATCTGCACCACGCGCGTGGTCACCGGCGTCGGCGTCCCGCAGATCACCGCGATCGTGGACGCGGTGCGCGGGGCCGGGGACATCCCGGTGATCGCCGACGGCGGCATCAAGTATTCGGGCGACATCGTGAAAGCGCTCGCCGCCGGCGCGGAGAGCGTGATGATGGGCTCGATGCTCGCCGGCACCGAGGAGAGTCCCGGCGAGTCGTTCCTGCTCGAAGGGCGGCGCTTCAAGGTGATCCGCGGCATGGGCAGCCTCTCCGCCATGGAGGAGGGCTCGGCCGACCGCTACTTCCAGGAAGGCGAGGTCAGCCCTTCGAAGCTCGTCCCGGAAGGCATCGAGGGACGCGTGCCCTACCGCGGACCGGTCGGGGACGTGCTGTTCCAGATGGTCGGAGGGCTGCGCAGCGGGATGGGCTACTGCGGGGTCTCGACCATGGCCACGCTGCGCACCGAGACCGAGTTCATCCGCATCACTTCGGCCGGGCTGCGCGAATCGCATCCGCACGACGTCGTCGTCACGCGGGAAGCGCCCAACTACAGCCTCTGATTCGCCCACCGCCCGGCTTCACGCTTGACACGCCGGAGGGCGTGGTCTACTCTAGCGCCCGATTCCCGTCCGATCCCAACCACGCCAGAGGGTGCGCATGGATCTGTTTCGACGGAAAAGCGTCACCGACCTCCAGAAGGAAGCGGAGACCGATCACAGCCTGAAGCGCGCGTTGGGCGCGCTCAACCTGACGGCGCTCGGCATCGGGGCCATCATCGGCACCGGCATCTTCGTGCTGACCGGCACGGTGGCGGCGCAAAACGCCGGCCCCGCCGTGGTCCTGTCGTTCGTCCTGGCCGGAGTCGCCTCGATCTTCGCGGCGCTCTGCTACTCCGAATTCGCGTCGCTCGTCCCGATGGCGGGGAGCGCGTATACGTACGGCTACGCCACTCTGGGCGAGCTGGTCGCGTGGATCATCGGATGGGACCTGGTGCTGGAGTACGCCCTCGGCGCCGTCACGGTAGCGATCGGCTGGTCCGGCTACGTCGTCTCGTTCCTGAAGGACGTCGGCATCAATGTCCCGTGCGCGCTGTCCGCCGCGCGGGGCATCGCCGTCCAGTGCGCCGACGGCACCACGACGACCGCGATCTTCAATCTTCCCGCCGTCATCATCATCGCGATCGTGACGACGCTGCTGGTCGTCGGCATCAAGGAATCGGCCAACGTCAACAACGCGATCGTCTTCGTGAAGGTCGCCGTGGTGCTGCTCTTCATCGTCGCCGCCGCGCACGCCATCAACCCGGCCAACTGGCACCCCTTCATCCCGGCCAACACCGGCAATCGCGGCGAATTCGGCTGGACCGGGGTCATGACCGGCGCCGGGGTGGTGTTCTTCGCCTATATCGGATTCGACGCCGTATCCACGGCGGCGCAGGAGGCGAAGAACCCCCAGAGGGACATGCCCATCGGCATCATTGGATCGCTCCTCATCTGCACGGTGCTCTACATCATCGTCTCCGGGATCGCCACGGGCGTCATGTCCTACAAGGACCTGAACGTGCCCGATCCGATCGCGGTCGCCGCGGACCATGCGGGCCTCGGCTGGATGTCGACGCTGATCAAGCTGGGCGCGATCGCGGGCCTGTCGAGCGTGATCCTGGTGATGTTGCTGGGGCAGTCGCGGGTGTTCTGGACGATGTCGCGCGACGGCCTGCTGCCGCAGTTCGTGAACAAGATTCACCCGAGGTTCCAGACCCCCTGGATCACCTCCATCGTGACCGGTGTCGCCGTGGCGTTCGTCTCGGCCCTGCTGACCGTGCGCGAGGCCGGCAGCCTCGTGTCGATCGGTACGCTCCTGGCGTTCGTCATCGTGTCGATCGGCGTAATGGTGCTGCGGGTGCGTGAGCCGAATCTGCCGCGGGCCTTCAAGACACCGGCGGTGTTCATCGTGGCCCCCCTCGGCGCGATCTCCGCACTCTATCTGATGATCTCCCTGCCGTGGCGCACCTGGGAGCGGCTGATCATCTGGTTCGTGGTGGGCATCGTGTTCTACGCGGTGTACGGCGTGCGCAAGTCCAAATTGGCCCAGAAGTAAGTCGAGGCGGCGGCGGAGCGGTAACCGCGGGGGGAATCGCGGCAGCGGTTCCCCCCGCTGGCTTCTATACTTCCTTTCCATGCGGCGGCGCTGGGGTCGTGCTTCGGCCTGGGCGGGGTTCTGGACCCTCCTGGGGCTGGTGTTCTCTACGCAGCTCTATCTCGCCGAGCAGCGCTTCGCGGCGCATCCCTCCACCTGGTGGCAGGCGCTGCGCGCCGAGCTGCCCGATTGGTATCTCTGGGGACTCCTGGCCCTCGTGGTGCGGGCGTTGGCGCGCCGCTTCCGGATCGACCGGGAGAACTGGGAGCGCGCCGTGCCGATTCACTTCGGCGCGAGTCTCACACTGGGTTTCCTGCACCTCGTGCTCGCGACGGCCGTGCAGGCCGTCCTGCGCGGCGCCGAGCCGTACCCGTTCCTCCCGAAGCTGGTCGACAACTTCGCCGCCTCCTACCATTGGAACCTGCTCATCTACTGGGCGATCCTGGCGCTGGTGCACGCCCGCGACTATGCCCGGGACGCCCAGGAGCACCGCGTGCGGGCGGCGGAGCTCGAGACCGGCGTGGCGGAGGCGCGCCTCCAGGCGCTGGCGATGCAGCTGCGGCCGCACTTTCTCTTCAACACCCTCAATGCGATCGCGGAGCTGATTCACGAGGACCCGGACGCCGCCGAGCGCATGGTGGGGCGGCTCGCCGACCTGCTGCGCCGCACCCTCGAGACCGACGGCTCGGCGGAAGTGCCGCTCGCGACCGAGTTGGAGCTCGTGGATCGCTATCTCGATATCCAGGCAGTCCGCTTCCAGGACCGGTTGCGGGTCCGCTGGGAGGTCGCGAGCGATGTGCGCGCCGCCCGCGTGCCGGCCATGATCCTGCTGCCGCTCGTGGAGAACGCGGTGCGCCACGGCGTATCGGCCCGCCCCGGACCGGGAGAGGTGGGGATCCGGGCGCGCCGCGAGGCCGACACGCTGCGGCTCGAGGTGTGGGACGACGGGCCCGGTCTGGACCCGTCGGCGCAGCGCGCGCCGCGGCGCGGCATCGGCCTCGCCAATACGCAGGCACGCCTGGCGCAGCTCTACGGAGCGACGCACCGCTTCGAGCTGGTGGACGGCGCCCCCACGGGGCTCGTGGTCCGCGTGTCGCTGCCGTTCCGGGCGGAGCGCGTCGCATGACGATCCGGACGCTGCTGGTGGAGGATGAGCCGCTCGCCCTGCGGCGCCTGCGCCGCCTGCTGCGTGATGAGGCCGACGTGAAGGTCGTGGGGACCTGCGGCGACGTGCCGGCCGCGCGGGCCGCGATCGCGACGTCGAACCCGGATCTGCTCCTGCTCGACGTGCAGCTTCCCGG
>DATDED010000275.1:0-8543 GCA_036523455.1 Gemmatimonadales bacterium | reverse complement strand
CTCGAAGAACGGCATCCCGCTCGCCCGCTCCACGATCAGCCCGGCGGCGACGTAATTCGTGTTGCTGTACTGCCAGCGCGTGCCGGGCTCGAAGTCGAGCGGCTTCTTCGCCCAGCGATCGAGGACGGCCTCGGCCGTCACCGATTCGAGCATGAAGAGCGGCACGTAATCCTGGGGCCAGTAATCCTGGTACCCCGAGGTGTGCGACAGCAGCTGCCGGATCGTGACCTCGCGCGCCCGCGTCAGGTCGGGAAGAAACCGCGCTACCGGGTCGTCGAGCGACAGTTTCCCGTCCTGCTGCAGCAGCAGGATCGCGGCCGCGGCGAACTGCTTGCTGATCGAGCCGATGCTGTAGCGCATGTCCACGCGCGCGGCCACCGCCGGCTCGACCTGCGCCGACCCGTATGCCTGCGTGTAGACCAGCCGCCCATCCTGCACGACGGCCACCGACGCACTCGGCACACCGGTGGCCTCCAGCACCTGTCGGGCGATCGAGTCCACCATGGGCCCGATCGGCTGTTGCGACACGAGCGGCGCCGCCCGGCCGGCGAGGATGACCGCCACCCACACGAGCATCTTCTTCATGATCGGCTCCTGATCAAAAAGGGTCCTGGCACTGCGAAGCGGTGGTCCGTGCCGTTCGACCGAAAGTCTCCTATCTTGCAATCCATGAACACACCGACCCTTCGGCTCGCACTGGCCGCCGCATTCCTCGCCCCGCACCGGGCGTCCGCCCAGCAACCCACTGCCAGTCCCGCGCAGGCGCCCGCGCCGATTCACGCCGGCGTTCCGGATACTTCCCCGTTCCGCATGCTGCCGCTGCCGCCGCCCGACGTCTACCGGACGGCCTCCGGCATGCCGGGACCCTCATACTGGCAGCAGCGGGCCGACTACACCATCCGCGCCTCACTCGACACCGCGAGCCATACGATCCGCGGCGAAGAGACGATCCGCTACACGAACAATTCGCCCGATACGCTGCGCTTCGTCTGGCTGCAGCTCGACATGAACGCCGGCTCGCCGGACACGCGCTTTGCGCCGATGGCCAATCCGCTGGCGCGCGCCGAGCCCGGGTTCCGCGCCGGGGCCACGATCGAGCGCGTCGCGGCGCTGCGCTCAGCCACCCCCCGCGCCCGGGCGGTGGCCACCGCGCTCACCTGGCGCGTGAACAGCACCATGATGCGCGTCGATCTCGACCGGCCGCTGCCGCCCCACGGCGCCGTGTCGCTGGCCGTCGCCTGGCACCACCAGATCCCCCGCTTCGGCCGCACCGGGAGGCAACAGTTCCCCCAGGGCTGGCTGTATCAGGTGGCCCAGTGGTATCCACGCCTCACGGTCTACGACGACGTGCGCGGCTGGAACACCGACCAGTATATCGGGTCGAGCGAGTTCTACCTCGAGTACGGCGACTTCGACGTCACCCTCACCCTGCCCGCGGGGTTCACGGTGGCCGGCACCGGCGTGCTGCGCAATCCGCTCGAGGTGCTGCCGGCGAAGATCCGGGCCAGACTGGCGGCCGCGGCTCGCGCCGACACCATCGTCCACATCATCCCGGCCGATGAGGTCGGCACCCCGGGACTGCTCCCGGCCGGCGCGGCCCCGACGCGCGCCTGGCACTTCACCGCGACCAACGTGCGCGACTTCGCCTGGGGGACGGCGCCCAACTTCCTCTGGGACGCGACCAGTTGGGACGGCATCCTGATGCAGGCGCTGTACCCGCCCACCGTGGCGGACGTGTGGAAGACGGCGGCGGATATGAACCGCCACGCCGTGATGATCCACTCCCGCTGGCTGCACTACCCGTGGCCCACCGCCATCAGCGTGGAAGGGCCGGTCGGCGGCATGGAATACCCCATGATGACCTTCGACAACGCCGAGAACGAGAAGGAGCTGTACTACACCATCGCCCACGAGCACGGGCACGAATGGTTCCCCATGATGGTGGGCTCCGAAGAGCGGCTCTACCCGTGGATGGACGAGGGGTTCAATACGTTCATCGACTGGTTCAGCTTCCGCGACCGCTATCCCGGCGATACGACGCGCATCCAGGCGCTGGAATTCGGCTCGATGCGCGCCTACCAGCAGTTCCTGCGCACGTATCGCGGCGTTGAAACGCCGATCATGGAGTCCCAGGACCGCGCGCCCAACGGCCTCATGAGCGGCTGGAACGCCTACGGCAAGCCGGCGGTGGCGCTCCACTTCCTGCGCGAGCAGGTCGTGGACTCGAACGCGTTCGACGACGCGTTTCGCGAGTACGTGCGCCGCTGGGCGTTCAAGCACCCCCAGCCCGCCGACTTCTTCCGCACGATGAACAACGCCCTGGGGGAGGATCTGTCCTGGTTCTGGCGCGGCTGGTTCGTGCGCTCCGACCACCTGGACCAGGCGGTGGATTCCGTCGTGCAGCGGGACACCGCCGGCCAGACGCTGACCCGCGTCTTCCTGTCCAACCGCCTCGAAATGGTCGCCCCGGTCGAGCTGCGCGTCACGGCCGGCGACGGCTCGAGCCGGACCGTGAAACTGCCGGTCGAGACGTGGCTGAGGGGATCGCGAGCGACGTGGGCACTGCTCACCACGACGGCCGCGAAGCCTGTGCGGATCGAGATCGATTCCCGTGGCGTGTATCCGGACGTGGACCGGTCCAACAATACCTGGGCGGCCCCGCCACCCGGGCAGTAGGGATCTGCGCCGGACGTCGCGTCAGGGCCGCCACTCCCCCGCGACGATCAGACCGAAGTTGTGCTCCAGCTCGCGGTCGAAGGTGACCAGCGAGCACGAGCCGAAGCCGCATACCTGGATGACCTGGTGCGGCAGCGCGGCAAGGTCGTCCTCGATGTTGGCCACGAGGGCCCAGCGCGCCGCCAGCCCGTAGCGGACCTCGAGCCCCGCGTCCATCACGGGAGCAGTGCGCAGCAGATAACGAAAGACGGCACCGCCGCCGACCCGCAGCAGTGCTTGTCGCCGATACACGCCACCGGTGCCGAAAGCGTGCTCCCAGTTCGCTGTAAGGAAACTGCGGGCATGCTTCCCGACGTCGGTGCCGGCGCGATTCTGGCTCTGCCGCAGATAGCGCAGCAGCACGGCATTGCGCGCGGTCATCTGCCAGCCCACGTCGGCGCCGACGGCGAGCGTCGTTGAGAAGATGTCGGATGGGTTGAGCGAGCCGGCTTCGAGACGCACGAAGGGCAGGTGCGAGCGCTGTCCGAAGACCGAATGAGCCGTCAGGCAGGCGCCGATCGCGAGACACGACATGATCCTCAGGCGCATGGCACGACCTCCCGGCAGGGGATATACTGCCCCCTGCGTCGCCATCAAGATCGTTACGATGACGAGAATCCGAGCGCGTCCCATCCGCTTCCTCCCGACCCTCGTCCTCCTCCTCGGTCGGCCGGCATTTGCCCAGCAGGCGGATTTCGTGTGCGGCAACTCCACGCTCCGCGCCGGACTCGTGTTGCGGGTCCGCAGCTATACGCCGCTCGACACCACCCGGGGCAGCGTCGTGGGTCCCATGGTTCGCTGCGCCGGCGGCTACCTGGTGCTCGGTCTTTACCCGGGGCAGGACGATCCTGAGCTCCAGGTGCCGACCCACGCGATTCACCGCCTGTGGGTACGCGACAACGCCCGGGTCATCGGAGGGATCGCAGGCGCCATCTTCGGGGCGGCGTCAGGGGGAGCGATCGCGGCCGTGCGGACCAACCTCTGTTACCGCTACAATCCCCCCGCCTCCTATCACTGTCACGGCGACATCGTCGCTGGTGCGCTCATCGGCTGCGCCGTCGGAGGGCTGGCGGGATGGGTGCTGGGCCGCGGATTCCCGCACTGGAGCAGGATCTTCCCCTGACTCCGCCAGGTGATCAGTAGCCGGCTATCAGACCGGCCACTGATCACTGGCCACTCATCAGTCCACAAATGCCCACAACAGCTCCCGGCTCTCCCGGTCCATCGCCGCCGGGTCGCCGAGGTGATACAGATCGCCCGCCACGTCGCGGAGCAGCAGGCCTCCGCCCGGCAGGGCACGCGGCCAGTCGTCCAGACGAGTCACGAATCGCCGCGGCCCCTGCCGGGTGTGCACGTGCCAGCGCCGGATCTCGACTTCTTCCTCGATCTCCAGCACCTGCGTCACCTGCAGGACGAACCCAGCCTCGATCAGCGCCTCTTCCAGCGCCTGCCGCGACGCGCGGTCGAGCGTTGCCGCATCGGCGACCAGGGCGAACTCCTCGTCCTCGTGATCCCGCAGCGACACGAACCGTCCCGGCTCGGACCACGGGAAGCACCGCCGCACGGACACGGCGCGTTCCACACCGTCCCGCGCAGCCCAGAGCTGGCCGTCGGCGCGACGCTCCAGGGTGAGCGCCGTGCTCGGCTGAGCCGATGGTTCGCCGACGAAGATTGTGGTCATGCTACCTCCTCAGGTGGTCGGTGGTCGGTGGTTGTTGGCCAGTGGGCGGTACCGATCACCGGCCACTGACCACCGACCACGCCTGTTCATGCCAGCTGCAACTGCATCTCGTACAACTTCCGGTACCGCCCGTCCGGCCGGTCGAGCAGCTCCCGGTGTGTCCCGGCTTCGGCCAGGCGCCCGTCCTCGATGACGAACAGCCGCGAGGCCTTCCGCAGGGTGGAGAGCCGGTGCGCGATGGCGAACACCGTGCGTCCCGCGATCAACCGCTCCAGCGCCTGCTGGATCTCGCGTTCCGTCTCCGTGTCCACGGCGCTGGTCGCCTCGTCCAGGATCAGGATGCGCGGGTCGTGCAGGATCGCCCGCGCGATGGAGACGCGCTGACGCTCCCCGCCCGACAACGTGTGCCCCCGCTCGCCCACGATGGTGTCGTAGCCGTGCGGCAGCTTGCACACGAAGTCGTGCGCATTCGCGGCCTGCGCGGCCGCGATGACCTCCTCCAGCCCCGCCTCCGGCAGGCCGTAGCGGATGTTGTCCAGCACCGTCCCATGGAACAGGTACGGATCCTGGAGCACCATCCCGATCTGGCGGCGGTAGTGCCCGGTCTCCAGATCCCGAAGGTCCACGCCGTCGATCCGGATCGCGCCGCCCGTGACGTCGTAGAAACGCGCGATCAGGTTCACAATCGTCGTCTTGCCGCCGCCCGAGCTGCCGATGAGGCCGATCAGCTCGCCGGGGTGCACGTCGAAGCTCACCCCCTTCAGCACCTGCCGGACGCCGTCGTAGGCGAAGGTCACGTGCTCGAAGGTGACCCGGCCCTGCACCGGCTCGAGGCGCACCGCCTGCGGGGCGTCGCGCACCTCGGGCTCGGTGTCCAGCACCTCGAACACCCGGTGCGCCGAGGTCGTCGCCCGGTTCATCGTCCGCGCCATCTGGCCGATGACCTCGATCGGCGCCACGAACATCGTGGTGTAGAGCAGGAACGAGACGAACGTCCCCGCCTCGAGCCCCGGCCCCATGCCCAGGAGCCGCGGCACGGCGAACACCCAGACCAGCACCGTCATGGTGTGCACCCCGAGCATCAGCAACGGCCAGAATCCGGTCCACATGTGGTGGATGCGGTTGAACTCCGCCGTCACGTCCTCGTTGCGCTCGCCGAAACGAGCGATCTCGCGGTCCTCCTGGTTGAACGCCTTCACCACGCGGATGCCGGGAATCGTGTCCGACAGCACGTCCGATACGCGCGACCACTTGCGCCACGCCCGGATGAACAGCCGGTTGATCGACTCGCCGTGCCGGTAGATCAGCCAGCAGAACAACGGCACCGGCAGCGTCATCACGAGCCCCAGCCGCCAGTCGAGCGACAGCAGCACGGCCGAGAGCCCCGCGAGCATCACGAGCGACAGCGAGACGTCCACCACACCGAACGCCAGGAACTCCCACAACCGGTCGGTGTCGGCCGACACCCGCGTGATCAGACTCCCCGTCTTCTTGCGCGAGAAGAACGCCAGCGACAGGCGCTGGATGTGCTCGTACAGCTCGTCGCGCAGGTCGCGCGCCACCCACTCGCCCAGGATCGCCATCAGCCGCAGCCGCACCAGTGCGGCTCCCTGGCGCACCAGGTACACGAGCGCCATGGCCCCTACCGCGACCCAGGCGATGAGGCTGGCTCGCGCGAGCGGCAGACTCCCCTGCTGCGCCGGCCGCACCACGCGGTCGATCAGGTACCCCGCGAGGTACGGCGGCACGAGACTGACCAGCGTGATGACCGCCGCCGCGCCCATGCCGAGCGCCAGCCGGCCCCGGTAGGGCCGGAGGTAGCCCAGCAATCGCCGAATCACGGCCACCCGCTGGCCGGCCACCAGGGCCTGGGCGTCGCGGATGGGGCGGGCGACTCCGTCGGCGTACTCCCGGTCCGCGTCCGGGGACCCGATCACCCGCCCCGCGATCGACTCTTCCAGTACGAACCGCAGGTTCTCGAACGCGCGCCGCTGGCGGTGCGTGTAGCGCACCACGAGCAACGCCGGATCGCCCGGCCGGCCGAGGACCGTGAGCGTCGAGGCCGAGAGCCCCGGCGCTTCGCGCACCGCCTCCACGCGGGACCGCCACACGCTCTCGATGATCCAGCCGTCGCCGCTGCGCCGCGCCGTCGCCAGGTGGCTCGGCCCCAGCGCCACCCAGGTCTCCGCCAGGGACAGCGATTGATCGAGGTCCGCCAGGGCGTAGAGCTGCACCGGCGCGCCGTCCCAGCGCTCCTCGATGGCGCGGCGCAGCGCCGCCGGCAGCCGGACCGGCTGGTCGGTGTAGCGGGTGATGATCGCTTCGTTGGTGTGCTGCAGCTGGATATCCATCATCGTGATCCTCAGTTCATGCCCAACAGAAAGGCCTTCCGGGTCTCTGGGAGCACCCGGAAGGCCGGATCACGCAATGGAATCGCGGACTTCTAGGGTGCTCGTCTCCTCGAGATGGCGTCGCTGGACGCAATACGCCCACCGACTCCGGCAATCGGCGCGGTCCGGCACACGAAGCCGGGCAACGCCCGCAGGCGGAGCTGCAGTGGGGTGGTGTTCATCGCGTACATGCTCGAGAAGAGTCCCTCGAAAGAATTCTGGCCGACCTGCTCTGGCGCTAACCTAACGAGTACCGGGGGCGGCCGACAAGGGGGGCGAGATGTCAGGACGGTGTCGTCTCGTAAGACTTGCCCGATTGCGGCAGCCGGCGGCGGCCGGAGAAGAGCTGCTGGAGAAACTCCTGTCCACGGGCGAGCTGGGCCACGCGGGCGGCCAACTCGCTCACGCGTGCGTCCAGCTCGGGATCTTCCCGCAGCGACCCCGAGCTCAGCAACCGATCTTCGAGCCGGGCGAGACGCTGCCGTGCGCGCAGGTAGGCGGCGGCGAAGAGCAGCGCCGAGGCGATGGCGGCGCCGAATATGGTGAAAAAGAAGACTTCTTCCATGGGTGGACGGACCCGGCTGGGGACTCAGGACCGTACGCGCCAACGGCGGGCCGGTTTCGGCCTGTCGGACCCGTATTGTGACCGACCGGGGGCGCCGGGACATAGAGGGCCGACCGTTCGTTGGAGCTACCTCAGGGCTACCCCCAAGAACTACCTCCACGGAGCAATACCAGCCTCGGGAGAAATCTCACATTTTCGTGCAACCTCTGGGACGGGGTTGGCGGTCCAATGACCATAGAAAGTGTGATCCACGCACGCTCCAAACCCATTGGACAGGGGTAGTTAGAGAGCGGGAGGAAGCCATGATCAATACCATGAAAGCCCTGGGAATCACGCTTCCCGCGCTGCTGGTGACCGGCATCGTCGCCACGCTGTCTTCGGATAACGACCCCGATGAGCGGACGGCCACGATCCCGGCCGGCGCGACGCTCGTCGCGGTGCTGGCTGATCCGCTGTCCACTGCTCGCAGTCTGCCCGGCGATGAGATCGAGCTCCGCACGGTCGAGCCGCTGCACGTGCGCGGCGCCGACGACATCCCCGCCGGGATCCTGATCCATGGCACGGTCCTCAAGGCCCCGACGATCAGTGTGCGCTTCAACGAAATGGAGATCGACGGCGACGAGCACGCGATCGCCACCGAGGAATACCGCTTCGGTACGCTCGTTGAGCGAGTCGCGAGCAGCACACAACTGCTGCTGCCGGCCGGCGAGCGGATGAGCATACGGCTGACCCGCCCCGTGACCGTGGAATACCATCTGGCCGCGAGGACGAAAGCGGCGGAGTAGTCCCCAAGGGTCGCGCGGCGGTCCGGGGTATCTTCCCGGATCCATGGGATCACGACCCAAACCGCCGGCGCGCCATCATGTCTATGTCATCGAGCTGTCACGGGACGTCCTGCGACACGCCAAGTTCCGCCGCGCCAACCCACATCACGACCCCGCCAAGTCCTGTCTCTATGTGGGGATGACGGGACTCGATCCCGAGACCAGATTCGAGCGACACCGCTACGGCGTGAAGGACAACCCCTACGTGCGACGCTACGGCATCCGGCTGCGGCCCGACCTCTACGCCGGGCTCAATCCGCTCACCTACGCGGCGGCTCAGCGGATGGAGCGGGTACTGGCCGGGGAGCTGCGGGCGGACGGGTATGCGGTGTGGCAGAAATGAACCTTGTCGAGCCGGAGGCGGCGCA
>DATDED010000274.1:0-3073 GCA_036523455.1 Gemmatimonadales bacterium | reverse complement strand
CTCGGCGCGGAGCGACGAGAATCGCACTGATCCCGGTGCGCGGCGGCAACGGAGAAATGGAGCGCCTCGCGGCGCTGGGTCGCTTCGTTCCGCCGGGGCTGTCGCAGCTTGAAGCGGCGCTCGACCGGTGCCTTGGGCTGGCGCCGGTCCTCGTCGCGGCCGACCTCTGGGACATCGACCGCCTGCCGGCGTGCGCCGAATGCCGGCCGCGGCGCATCGAGCGTCTGCGCCGGCTGAATCTGACGGGCGGGCCCGAGGCGCCGGTCGTCTGCCGCGCGTGCGGAGCGCTATGACGCAGCGGTGCACGGTGGCGATCGTCGGCAGCGGGTTCGCGGGATCGCTGCTCGCCCGCGTGCTCGCCGTGCTGGGCCACGACGTCGTGCTGCTCGAGCGCGGCGCGCATCCACGGTTCGCCATTGGCGAGTCGACCACCCCGCTCGCCAACCTGTCGATGGAGCGACTCGCGCGCCGATACGGCCTGACGGACTGCTACCAGCTGGCGGCTCACGGGCGCTGGCTGGAACACTTTCCCCAGCTGCGTCGCGGCCTCAAACGCGGGTTCACCTTCTACCGGCACCATCCCCGTCAACCGTTCGCCAACCGGGGATTCGCTTCGGAGCGGCTCCTCGTTGCGGCGAGCCCGACCGATGCCGTGGCCGACACACACTGGCTGCGCGCGGACGTGGATCATCATTTCGTGCGCGAGGCAGTCGCGGCAGGGGTCGAGTTCCGTGACCGGGTCGAGTTGACGGGCGCCGCCATCGACGCGAGCGGGGTACGGCTCACCGGGCAGCACGATGGGGCCGGCTTCGATCTCCGGGTCCAGTTCGTGATCGATGCCTCCGGGCCGGGTGGCTTCCTGGCGCGGCAGCTGTCGATTCCCTCCGGCTTGCGGCGCACGAAGACACGCTCCGCGCTGGTCTTCAGCCACTTCAGCGGCGTTGCGCCGATGGCCGACGTCGTCCCCAGGCTGCCGGCGGGCCCCTATCCGGATGATTGGGCCGCCGTGCACCACCTCATCGACGGGGGATGGATGTACGCCCTCCGGTTCGATCACGGGGTGACGAGCGCGGGATTCGCGCTGTCCCCCCGTGGCCTGGCGGCCGTGACCGCGTCGACGACGCCGGATGCCGACGTGCTGTGGCGCCGCCTGCTCCACCGCTATCCCACCATCGGCGCCGCGTATGGTGAGGCGACACCGCTCATGCCGATCGCATTCCGGTCCCGCATCCAACACCGCCTCACGCGTGCCGCGGGGGAGCGGTGGGCGCTCCTGCCGCACGCGTACGCCGTGGTCGACCCGCTGTTCTCGACGGGCATCGCGTGGAGTCTGCGGGCGATCGAGCGCCTGGCGCTCTGCTTCGAGGGTGGCGCGCGCAGCTCAGGTTTGCCGAATGCGGACGACCTGGGCCGATATGCGCAACTCCTGACTGCGGAGGCGAACCAGATCGATCGGCTCGTCGCGGGCGCCTACGACGCGATGGCGCACTTCGACCTGTTTGCCGCTCATGCGATGATCTACTTCACGGCCGTGTCGTTTGCGGAAGCCCATCAGCGGCTGGTCCATCGCGACTCGGAGACGGCGGCGTGGAACGGGTTTCTCGGCATCGGCGACGCGCTGCTGGAGCCTCTGCCGCGGGAGAGTCACCGGCGACTGAGCCGCATTACGCGAGGTCGAGGGCGTCCCGGGACGGTCGGCCAACGCCGCGCTTTTGCCGCGTGGGCGGCCGCGGCGATTGAGCCCCGCAATATCGGTGGCTTCGCCGACCCGGCGGCGCACCACCTCTATCCCGTCGACGTCGACCGGCTCGTGGACCGACACGCCTTGCTGGGGTTGAGCCGTGACGAGCTGCTGAGCGCGCTGCCGGCGTTGCGTGGCATGGCACCGGCGTTCCGCGGGGAGGGGCTCAGCGCCGTCTGACGACCCGCGAGTTGTACTCCCGACGGTAGCGCTGGTGCGCCGAGTCGGTCGGGTAAGCCTCGCCCGGCGCGTAGGGATATTTCCGGATCGCATGGAACGGGAGCGGCTCCACGGTATTGCCGAACGCGGTGTTCAGGTCTGCGTCTTTGATCCAGCCGTCGGTGTAAAGCAGGAACGTGCGCCGCCATCCCGGGGGCGGCATGCGCGCCGAGTCGGCGTCGAACTGGACGGTGACCTCATCGCCCGGCGCCATGATGGCGTACATGTCGTCCGCGCTCCCCAACAACGGAAGCACCGCGCCGAATCGTGTCACTGCCCCGGCAATGGGACGCCAGGGGGAGTCCGTGCTGACGTCGTCGTAGGCGAACCAGTGCGGGCCGTAGCGGCCGCCGCGCCGATACGTTCGTGAGTAGCCCCGGAAATGCAGGTCGGCCGATTGCGCCGGCAACGGCGCGATGCGATGCGGGCTGGCCGGGGCATCGCGCGCCACGAACGCCTGGTCCCAGTAGATCTGCATGTTCGTGCGGATGCGCACGTGATGGTCCTTCGTCGGGAAGATTCCGGCGAGGTCGATCACGATCGTCTTGTCCTTCCCCGACGGGAAGCCGAGGTTCGGAAGCGCGGTCGTCCATCGCCCGTGTCCGTCGCGCACGTCGAGCGCCGGCAGCTGCGTGCTCAGGCGGGTTTGCTGTGAGAGCGCGACGTTGATGCTCGCGTCGGTCGGGTAGATCCAGCCGCGCAGGAAGAGGAAGGTGCCGGGGCGACCCGCGTCATCGTCCAAATCGAGGATGAGGTCGTGCGGCTCGACCAGGCCCTGGTAGCGGCTGGGTGTGAAGTTGGAGACGTACACGTCATCCCGCTCGCGCAACGCCGGCAGGACGTCCTCGCCACGGTCGTCGACGGCCGAGCGGGGCGGTCGGCGATGCACCGCCTGGAACAGCCGCAGCTGGACCGGGCCCGGAGGGACGAAGCGCTCGTCCACGAAGACGTCCACGCTGTCGGGGTGATCCACGGCGAGGAGTCTGATCTCATCCAGGTACGCCGTCTCCCACAATTCCTCCGTGAACTGGAGGACGTAGCGGCCCTGGCGCAATTGGAGGGCGTCGCCGGGGATACGGAGGTATTCCTGCGACGCTCCCGCGGGGGCGTACG
>DATDED010000273.1:0-4950 GCA_036523455.1 Gemmatimonadales bacterium | reverse complement strand
AACGCGCGCCGGCGGAACTGCTCGGCGAGCCACGGGCTGCGTGAGGCGCGCAACAGGAATGAGCGGGCGATGGACATGACGCGGACAAGATAGCCGCCGGGCTGCCGAAACGCCCGCCGGGCCCCAGCGACCCGGGGCCCGGCCAGTAACTGATCCGTTCCGCTGCTCTGCTCAGCGCTCGATGGACAGCTCGTTCACCACGCCCAGGACACCGGGCGCCTGCCACGCGACGCGCTCGATCGCGGAACGCTCGGCGAGGGATGGGACATAGCCCTGCAGCACAACCACGCCGCGTACCGTTTCGACGTGCACGTGCTGCGTGTGCAGGTCATGGCGGTGCCGCAACGCGGCCGTCACGGAGGTCTGGAGCTCGCCGGTCATCCATTTCGGGCGCACGGTGATCTGATTGTCGACGGCCCGGACCCCCATGAGCGGCGACACCGCATGCTCGGCCGCCACGCGCTGGTGATCCCAGTCGACGTCGCCACCGATCGTCACGCAGCCTTCCGCGACGGACGCCGTCACGCGGCCATTGGGAACCAGCGCGTCCCACTCCAGCACGCGCGTGACCTCCTCCAGCAGCAGGTCGTCGGGCCGCGCGTGGCTCGGGGCCAGATTGACGCACAGGTTGTTGATCACCCGCTGCACCCGCGGGACCCGGCACGCCGCCAGCCCGGCGGCATGCTTCTCCGGGTAGGTCCGCACCGAGCCGCCCAGCGTGACGGTCCGCGCGTGGACGCCTACCCTGATGCCCGAGGGGTCGAGCCCGCTTTCCCAGCGCAGCTCCTCATGCACGCGATCCTGGAGCGTGGAATCCATTCCGGGATCATCATGCTCGCTGAGCCATATCTCGATGGACGAACCGCCGCCCGCGTCTGGCATGGTGTTCACCTCCTTACTACTCAACTACGCTCGCCGCGTGAACGGGGCGTGAAGCCGTCAGGAAGGAAACTTGTTGGTCCTGAAGACACGAAGCCCCGGGCGCGGGGCCCGGGGCTCGTTCCGGCGGGAACCGCTGCCGGCTCAGCTTTCGACGATGATCAGGTACTTCGATGTGGACCAGAACTTGAGCGGAGCCGCGATCTGCACATTCCCGTGCAGCTTGCCGTCGCCGTCGGGGGGCGTGGCGAGTGCGGTCAGGTCCTGCCGCGACGCGATCTGGTAGGTCTTGGATGAGTCGGGCAGCGGGATCGTGGTCACCTGCCGCTTGTCGATCGCCGTGAACGCGCTGGGATCGAGCGTGCGGGCCGGCTGGACGGACTTCCCCGACTTCCACAGGATGAACAGGAAGCGGCTGCCGCCGGTCTCGTCGATGATGCCACGGGACTTCAGCTCGTCGCGCGTCCCGATCACGTAGTAGACCGTGTTGTCACGCAACGTCAGGTCGCCCACGGTGTCCTTCAGGGCGGTGTTCACGGCTGTGAGGGCGACATTCTCGCCCTTGAGTGAATCGATCTGCGTCGCGAACGCGACCAGCTGCGTCCGCTGTGTGCTGACGACCGAATCGTAGTTGGCGATCGTGGCCGCCAGCGTGTTGCGCAGGCTGTCGGAGACCGACGTCAACCCGCGGATGCGGCGCTCGCTCGAGCGCAGGCGCGACTCCGTGTCGTTCAGCCGCGTCGCGATGTAGCGCACGCGCGCGACGACGCTGTCCCGGGAAGCCTGCCCGGGGGACTCGCTCGACACGTTGAGCTTGCCCTTCACCTGGACCTTGGCCAGCTCCGCGGAAACGTCGGAGATCATCCGGGCGTCCTGCGCCATCTCCTGCACCAGCCGATCGCGCTCGCTGGCCGCGTTCTGCAGCGAATCGATACGCGCTTGCAGCTGCGGCGAGGGCTTCGACTGGCACGCGAGCGCGCCGACCAGCGCGAGACCGGCGGTCGCGACGATGCGAATCCTGCTGTTCATGGGACATGTCCTCCACAGGGGCACTTCGGACGGCCGGACCGGTGACGCCCCCCGCCACCTGTCCGCGCTGCGTGTGAGCGATCTCACCAACCTAACGGTCACCCGGCGAGCGACGCCGAGTTTCATGAGGCGCCAATATACCCGGTAAACTCCCTAACGTTTCCTTCTTGGACACCCCCTCACTGCACATAGAACGACGTCCTGCCGATCATCCCGTTGCGTTCGAACCACAGCGTAATCGCCTGCCCTCCCGCCGCTTGAGCGAACGCGGCGCGGAGCTCCGCGGCGGACCCGATGCGCTGCCGGTTCACCTGGAACACCACGTCCCCCGGGGCGAGTCCCGTGGCCCGGCGCGTATCGTCTCCCAGGTCGTAGATCAACACGCCCTGGGGCACCTGAACGCCGCGCTCTTGGCGGATCGCCGGGGTGAGCGTGACCACCTGGACGTCGCCGAGCACCGCGACCTTCTCGGCGCTGGACGTCGGCAGGTCCGCCACCACCAGCTGGATGATCCGCGGCCGCCCGCCGCAGCGGCAGGATACGGACAGCGTATCGCCCGGACCGGCGTCCAGCAATACCGCATCCCAATCGAGAAACGTGCGGAGCCGCTGCCCGCGCGCGCCGAGCAGCACGTCGCCGGCCGACATCCCGGCCCGGGCGGCGGGTCCCTCGGGCGCCACGGTGGTGACCTGCAGCCCACCCGCCTGTTTCCATCCCCGCAGCTCGTTGGACCCCGAGACGTCCAGCCCGACCCAGGCGCGTCGCACCCGGCCGTAGCGCCGCAGCTCGGTGGCCACACGGATCGCCCGCTCGATGGGTATCGCGAATCCGATCCCGACCGAGCCGCCGGTGTTGGAGAAGATGTTGCTGTTGACGCCCACCACCTCGCCCACCGCGTTCACGAGCGGCCCCCCGGAGTTGCCGGGATTGATGGAGGCGTCGGTCTGGATCATCCCGACGTACACGCCCGCCTGGTCCTGGGACGGGAGCAGGTTGCGTCCCACCGCGCTCACCACCCCGGCCGTGACCGACGGCTCGGTGTTGCCGAGCAGATACGCGTACGGGTTGCCGATCGCCACCACCCACTCGCCGATCATCAGGTTCTCGCTCGAGCCGATGGGCACCGTCGGGAGACCGGTCGCGTCCACCTTCAGCACGGCGATGTCGGTCTGGGGGTCCTCGCCGAGCACCCGCGCGGGGTAGTCGCGGCCGTCGCGCGTCGTCACGACGATTTGCTGCGCGCCCGCGGTGACGTGCTGGTTCGTGATGAGGACGCCGTCCGCACCGATGATGAATCCCGAGCCGTAGCCCTGGACCTCACGGTCCTGGGGCATGAAGAAGAAGGCGAACGGGTCCTGTGGCTGGGATCGCTCCCGCTTCAGCACACTCACGCTCACCACTCCCGGCGCGGCCCGGGCCGCCGCGGTGACGATGGCGGTTCGCCGCGAGGCATCGAGATCGGTCGATCTCCGGGCCTGCGACGCGAGGCCGGCGGGGAGGATCGCCAGCACGAGGAGCGCGGAGAGGGTGTGGACCTTCATGGCATGACCGCCGAACCATAAGGGGAACCAGGTGAATCGTCGATGAAACCCAGCCGAATGATGCCCGAAGCGCCCGGGCCGTCGCGTGCTCACCGTCCGATACGGAACGGGGCGAGGTCGACGCCCGGGGGCCGATCCTGCAGGAGGGCCGCCAGGATCTCCCCCACCGCGCTCGCGAACTTGAATCCGAAGCCCGAGCAGGGGCTGGCGACGACCACCGCGGGGTGCGCCGGATGGCGGTCGATCACGAAGTGGGCGTCCGGCGAGTTCGTGTAGAGGCACACCGCGGCGCGCCGGTGCTTGCCGCTCAGGGCCGGCGCGTAGCGCTCGAGCAGCGCACGGACGCGTTCGATCTCTCCTTGTGACACGTGACGCTCCACCGTGGCCGGCGTCGTGGCGGCGCCGGAGTGGTGCACCGCGACTTTGATGTCGTCGCCCGCCGGGGGGAGGGCGTAGAACACCCCTTCCGGGACCTGGCGGATGAAGATCGGGAGTCGTGCGGCATCCGCCGTCGCCGGCGTGAACCAGTGCTGGACCTGTCGCTCGACGCTGAGCGGTCCCCCGGCGCCGCCGAGCAGTTCCGGCATCCAGGGTCCGGCGGCGAGGAGCAGCCGGCGCGCCTGGTAGCGATCGCGGGCGGTGGTGACCATGACGCCGTCCCCGTCAGGCTCCCAGCGCTCGATCGCCTCCTCGAACCGGAGTGAGACGCCCCGTTCGGCCGCCAGGCGGAGACTCGCCGCCACGCAGCGTTCGGGGTCGAGCCAGCCGCCGCCCGGCTCGAACACGCCGACCGCCTCATCGAGGCGTTGCAGGGCGGGGAAGCGGTGGGCGATGTCGCCTGCCTCGAGCTGTTCGTGCGGGATGCCGTGCTCCCGGGCACTCGCCAGTGTCCCGGCGATGAGTGGACTCTCGGCCGATCCGACGAAGAGCACGCCGGTGACGTGCAGCAGCGCATCCCCCGAGTCGCGCTCGAGGCGGCGCCAGTTGTCGTAGGCCAGGCGCGCGAGGGGGACGTAGCGCGGGTGCTCGAACGCGGTCTCGCGGATGACGCGTGACCCGCCGTGACTCGACCCCAGGGCGTGCGGCGGGTGGTAGCGGTCGAGCCCCAGCACGCGCAGTCCGCGGCCGGCGAGGTGGTAGGCCGCGGCGCTGCCGACCGCACCCAGCCCGGCGATGACGATGTCATATGACACGCCGTGAACTTAGCTTCCCCGGGACAGTCGAATGCCAGAACCCGCACTCGCATCCGTCACCCCCGCGGACTCCCCGCCCTCCCCGCAGCAGCAGCGGGCGATCGAGGCGCCGCTCGGGCCGGTCCTGGTGCTTGCCGGCCCCGGGGCCGGGAAGACCTTCTGCCTGGTCGAACGGGTCCGTCATCTCATCGAAGCGCACGGCGCCCGTCCCTCCCGGATCTGCGCCGTCACGTTCACCAATAAGGCCGCCGAAGAAGTGGTGCGCCGGCTGCACCGCGAGCTCGGGCACTCGGCCCTGGACGTCACCC
>DATDED010000272.1:0-6799 GCA_036523455.1 Gemmatimonadales bacterium | reverse complement strand
CCCACCGCCGATGCCGGCGCTACTCGCCTTTCTCAACACGAACAAATACCCGGCCTCGCTCCTGTTCCTGCTGATGACGCTGGGGCCGACCATCGCGGTGATGCCCATCCTGGAGCGTGCCCGGGGAGCGGCGGCCCGGTTCGTCACCGTGTTCGGGCGGGTACCGTTCTTCTATTACATGCTGCACATCCCGCTGATTCACGCGCTGGCCCTGGCGGTGTCGCAGATCCGCCTCGGCACGGTGAGCCCGTGGCTCTTCACCAACCACCCGATGGGCAATCCCCCACCGCCCGACGGCTACGTCTGGAGCCTGCCACTACTGTATTTGGTATGGGCGGTGGCGATCGCGATGCTCTATGTTGCGTGCCGCTGGTTCGCCGATCTCAAGACCAGGCGGAAGGACTGGTGGCTCAAGTACCTGTAGCCGATCTCCGCGTCGCGTTCATCGAGGCCGCGTGCTGGCACGGTACGCTGGCGCGCGCCGAGGCGATGCTGGCCGAGCACCCCGAGCTGCGCAGCGCGGACATCCACATCGCGGCGATCCTCGGCGACGAGGTCGCGGTGCGCCGGTTCATCGCGCGCGACCCAACGTGCGTCACCGCGAAGTCCGCTCCATGGGGCGGCGACGCACTCAACTATCTAGGCCTGTCCAAATACCTCAGGCTCCATCCCGAGCGCACGCCGGAGTTCGTGCGTACGGCGACGGCTCTGCTCGATGCGGGGGCGCCGGCGGACACCGGGTTCTGGACAGAGCCCCCGCATCCGGAGTTCGAGACCGCGCTGTACGGCGCCGCGGGCGTCGCGCACAACGAGCCCCTCACCCGGCTGCTGATCGAGCGAGGCGCCGATCCGAACGACGAGGACGCCGTGTATCACGCCCCGGAAGGCCGGGACCTCGGCGCCCTGAAGGTCCTGGTGGAGACCGGAAAAGTGACGGCCGAGAATCTCGGCGTGATGCTGATCCGCAAGCTCGATTGGCACGACCTCGAGGGCGTCCGGTATATGCTGGCCCAGGGCCTCGACCTCACACGCAAGCGCGCGCGCGGCGGCCCCGCCCTGCACCACGCCCTCGAGCGGGACAACAGCCTCCAGATCATCGAGCTGCTCCTGGACCACGGCGCGGATCCCCACGAGGTCGACGACGGCCGCTCGGCGATCGCCCTGGCTGCCCGGAAGGGCCGAAGCGACGTCCTCGAGGCGCTCGAGCGGCGTGGCGTCCCCCTCGAATTCCACGGAGTCGAACGCCTGCACGCTGCACTGGCCCGGGCCGACGCGGCGGGAGCGCACGCGATCGCCAAGGGCGAGCCCGCACTGCTGCGCGAGGTGCTCGCCGATGGCGGCACCCTGCTCTCGGAGTTCACGCTGACCTGGAACAACGACGGGGTCCGGTTGCTGCTCGAGCTCGGCGTACCGGCCACGGCACGCTACGACGGCTATGGCTACTTCGACATCGCCAATGACAGCACCGCCCTGCACGTGGCGGCCTGGATGCTGAACGCCGAACTGGTGAAGCTGTTTCTCGAACGGGGCGTGCCTGCGAACGCGCGGGACGGCAGGGCGCGGACCCCGCTGATGCTGGCCATCAAGGCGTGTGTGGACTCGTACTGGACCGAACGGCGCACGCCCGAGCCGGCGCGGCTGCTGCTCGAGGCGGGAGCGTCGCTCGATGGCGTCGCGATTCCCTCTGGCTACGCCCAGGTCGATCAGCTGCTCGAGCGATCCAAAGGAAAAGCGTGAGCAGCACCTCCGCGATCGTCGCCCCATTGAGCCGCCACCTGAGCGTCGCCGATATCGACCGGAGCATGGCGTTCTATCGCGACGTTCTCGGGTTCGCCGTGCGACGCCTCGATCGCGGCGACGGCGTTCCCGCCATGGCCGAGGCCGTCTCCGGTCCGGCGCGCATCCAGCTCGGCAGTCAGGATGAGGCCTACGACAGCACCGGCGAGCGCCGGCCGCGCGGCGCGGCGATTCTGTTCTTCCAGACCGACGACGTCGCCGCGCTGCGCGATCTCGTCCTCGCGCGCGGCGGGAAGCCCTCCGAGCTCGAGAAGGTCAACTGGATCAAGCTGCGGGTGTTCCAAGTCCACGATCCCGACGGACACACGCTGTGGTTCGCGCAGTCGTTCCAGGAGCCGGATCGCGAGAAGGACCCGTCGTGGCAGCTCCAGCAGATGCTGCCCGAGCTGCCGCTGACCAACGTCTCAGCCGGCGTGGAGTACTATCAGCTGGTGCTCGGCTTCGGTATCAATTACGCTCAGCACGATCTCGGCGTGATGTACCGCGACGACGTCACGATCCTCCTGATTCAGCGGACCGACCAGCACGCCGGGATCGGCTCGTGCGAGGCGTACGTACGCGACGCCGACGCGCTCCACGCGGAGCTCGTGGCCCGCGGGGCGAACGTCCAGGGAGCCCCGGTGAGCCGCCCCTGGGGCTTGCGCGACTTCCGCGTGCTGGATCTCGAGGGAAACCGGATCACCTTCGCCCAGCCGTTCGAGTGATCAGAACCCTCCACCACCGCCACCACCGCCTCCCCCACCCGACGAGCCGCCGCCGCCGAATCCCGACCCGCTCGAGCTGCGCGGCGAAGAGGACAACGTCGAGCTCGCCTTGCTCGTCATGGCCCCCAGGCTGCTCGAGAAGTGGCCGACGCTGAACGATGCCCCGCTCGAGCCCGTGTACCAGGTCGGCGACTGCGTGTAGATCCCCTCGAACGCCCGCGCCCACTGCTTCTCGACGCTGAACGCCATGGCGTAGGGGAGGTAGCGGTCGAACAGCTCCGGCCTGTCCAAAATGACCTTCTTGAGGTGCTCCGCCTCGACACGGCGCAGAAACTCCTCGAACCCCAGCACCTGCTCGAGCGCGCGCGCGCCGGCCTCGGCGCGGGCCGGCATGACGCCGGCGAAGATGACGAGGATGAGCGCCGTCAGCGCCCCGGCTATGACGAACGGAACCGGCGTCAACATGAACCAGCCGGCGACCTTTATCCCGCCGCCGGCAATCACGATGCCGGCGAACATGGCCAGGCCGATCCAGCGGCTGCGCACCTTGTCCGGCCGTGCATGGTAGAAGCCGCGGGCTAGGAGCTGGTCGAACAGGCTGGTCCGAATGCCGGGGATCTTGGTGTAGAACTCGTTCTCGAGCTGCGACAGCTCGACCGAGCTTCCCCGGCTCGAAAAGATGCCGTCGAGCAGCAGTGCTTCGTGCGGCGCGAGCCCGGCGACGCCGGCCGGCGGCTCGAGCCGGTGCAGAATGTATTCCCGCGAGCCGATAAGACCGAGCAGATGGCGGTCGTCGCGCTCCTCGATGCGCAGGTGACCGCGCACCGCCAGGTCCACCAGGGTCGCGGTGACGTCGCGCATGTCCACGGAATTATCGAGCAGCGTTCCCGCTTCGCCGGGCGTGAGCCCCTGCGGTGGCTCATAGAGGACCGTGATGGGCCGCTGCCGCGGATCCCTGCCCCGCTTGCGCCAGGCGACGAAGGCGAGCAGGAATACGGGGATCGGAATGCCGAGCGGCCAGTTGCTGGCCAGCACGCCAAGGGCCCGATCCGCGGCGCTGGGCTCGGTCACGACCCCCTTGTCCCAGCCTACGACGGCCGTCAGCCCCTCGTGAAATCCCAGCGCGTGCGGCATCGACATGCTCACGGTGGTGCCGCGTGTTTCGACGGTGGCCTCCTGTTCGGTCGCCCCGTACGGGCCGTTGTACGCGATCGCGCGGACTCCCCCGGCCGCAGCCGGGAGCTCGATCCGCGCCGTGGCCGCCTCGATCGGGAAGTCCCATTCGTCCCCGGTGATGTTCCAATACAACTCGTCGTGATCCTTGAAGAACCGCAGCCCGTTACTCGCGCGGTAGCGCAGCACCAGCGTATGCGTCGCGTCCTGGGCGCCCGGCACCCAGATCTTGTACTTCACATAGTGCCCCTGACGGCTCGTCTCGACGCGCAACTGCCGGCCCGCCTCGTCCGTGGCCCCCAGGAGATCGAGGCGCAGCGTCCAGTTGAGGCCCTGCGCCGTGCGGTACTTCACCGGAATCGTGCGATAGATGCCGTTCCAGGAGCCCGTGAACCGGGCCACGATCGATTCGCTGACGTCGATCGCGGCATCCGGCCGCACCTGGATCGTGGCGTCGAACCGCTCGATGGAGATCGAGCGCTGCGCCCGCGCGGCCGTGGCGGCGAGCGGGACCAGCACCAGCAGCACCAGCGGCAGGCGACGGCTCATGAGGTCTCCACGCGCGGCACGGCCGCTTCCGACGCATCGTCCAGGCCGAAGAACTCGCGCGGCGCGAAACCCAGCAGCCGCGCCACCAGCACCGCGGGGAAGCGGGCGATCGCCGTGTTGAAGTCCCGCACCACGGCGTTGTAGTAGCGGCGCGCGTTCTGGAGGTGGTCTTCCACGTCGGTGAGGGTGCGCTGCAGCGCCGCGAAGCTCGCCGCTGCCTGGAGGTCGGGGTAGGCCTCGGCGACCGCGAAGATGCGGCGCAGTCCCCCCGCCACCGGGTCCTCCTCGCGGGCGCGCTCGGCGGGACCGCTCGCCGCGAGGGCCCGTGCGCGGGCGGCCGCGAGCGCCTCGAACGTCTCCCGCTCGTAGCCGGCGTGCCCCTTCACCACCGACACCACCGCGGGGATGAGATCGTGGCGGCGCTTGAGCTGGACGTCGATGTCCGACCACGCGTTGGCGCTCAGCTGCCGCAAGCGCGTGAGACTGTTGAACGTGAGGATCACCCAGGCGAGAACGACGGCGCCGACGACGAGAGCCCATTGCACTCGAGCATTCTCCGGAAAGATCGCGGTGCGGGACAATATAGGATGGACCGCGCGCCGCCGGGACGATAGAGTTGGACACCATGAACACCCTCACGCTCCTTTTCGCCACCACGGTCGCCGCACAGGCCCCCACGGGTACGGCGCCTTCCCCCCAGGACATCGCCCGCTGGGAACGGCAGGCCCGCAACGTCACCATCATCCGCGACGACTGGGGCATCGCCCACGTGTACGGCAAGTCCGACGCCGATGCCGTCTTCGGCGCGGAATACGCCCAGGCCGAGGACGACTTCAACCGGGTGGAGACCAACTACATCAATGCGATGGGACGGCTGGCGGAGGCCGAAGGAGAGCAGGCCGTCTGGCAGGATCTGCGGATGAAGCTGTTCATCGACCCCGGCCTGATGCAGGCCACGTACCGCTCGAGCCCGGCGTGGTTGAAGAAGCTGATGGACGCCTTCGCCGACGGCCTGAACTTCTATCTCTACAAGCATCCCGACGTGAAGCCGCGGGTCATCACCCGCTTCGAGCCGTGGATGGCGCTCACCTTCAGCGAGGGGAGCATCGGGGGAGACATCGAGCGGATCAATCTGCGGGAGCTCGCGGCGTTTTACGGCGATTCGGCCGGCGCGGCCCGGACCGGCGGCGACGGCGACGACTTTCCCGAGCCCGGCGGATCCAACGGCATCGCGATCGCGCCCGCGATCACGCGCGATCACCACGCCCTCCTCTGGATCAACCCGCACACGTCGTTCTATTTCCGCTCTGAGCTCCAGATGGTGAGCGAGGAGGGACTCGACGCCTACGGCGCGGTGACCTGGGGCCAGTTCTTCGTCTATCAGGGGTTCAACCGCACGGCCGGCTGGATGCACACCTCGAGCGGCGTGGACAACATCGACGAGTTCATCGAAACGGTGACGCAACGGGGTGGCCACTGGACCTACCGCCGCGGCAGCCAGGAGCTGCCGGTCTCGTCGCGCACGATCACCGTGCCTTATCGGACGGCCACCGGGGCCGCGCGTCGGACTTTCACCACCTACTTCACGCGGCACGGGCCCATCGTCCGCAAGATCGGGGACCGGTGGGCGAGCATCAGCCTGATGCACAACCCGGTGCGCGCGCTCACACAGTCCTACAGTCGCACCAAGGCGAAAGGCTACACCGAGTTCCGGCGGATCATGGAGCTGCACACCAATTCATCCAACAACACCGTCTTCGCCGATGCCGCGGGCAACATCGCGTACTTCCATTCGAACTACATCCCGCGCCGCGATACGTCGTTCGATTGGACGCAGCCGGTGGACGGCAGCAATCCGGCGACGGACTACCGCGGCGTCCTCGCCGTGGACGAGTCGCCCAACCTGCTGAACCCGGCGGTCGGCTGGCTCTACAACTCCAACAACTGGCCCTGGTCCGCGGCGGGTCCCTCCAGCCGCCGACCCGACGACTACCCTCGCTACGTCGAGACCGGGAGCGAGGAGACGCCCCGGGGGCTGCACGCATTGCGCGTGCTGAGCGGCGCGAAGGACTGGACGATGGCGAGCCTCACGGCCGCGGCGTTCGACAGCTATCTCCCGTCGTTCGAGCGGATGCTTCCGCCGCTGCTCCGGGCGTACGACGGACTGCCGGCCGACGACACGCTCCGCGCCCGGTTGGCCGACCAGATCGCCGTGTTGCGCGGTTGGGACTACCGCTGGGGCGCGTCATCCATCCCCACGTCGCTCGCCGTCTTCTGGGGCGAGAGCGTGATGCGGCGGGTGGGACGGGAGGCGCGCGCTGCCGGCATGTCGCCGCAAACCTACGTCGCGCAACGCGCGGCGCCGGATGCCCTGCTCGGCGCGCTGGTGGCGGCCCGCGACTCGCTCACGGCGGATTTTGGAACGTGGCAGACGCCGTGGGGCGACATCAACCGGTTCCAGCGCTTCAACGACGACATCGCGCCGCGCTTCGACGACGCGCGGACCAGTATCCTCGTCCCGTTCACGTCGGCGCTGTGGGGCTCCCTGGCCTCCTTCGGCGCCCGGCCGTACCCCA
>DATDED010000271.1:0-1788 GCA_036523455.1 Gemmatimonadales bacterium | reverse complement strand
CGGCGTTCGGGACCGCGGACCAGTCCTACGCCATCCCCGCGGACGCGCCGCTCGGGTACTACACGGTGCGCGTGGATCGCAAGAGCGACGGCAAATGGCGCTCCGTCGCCACCACGAACTACCGCGTCGCCGAGTACCGGCCGCCGGAGTTTCTGGTGACCGCCACCACCGACCGCGTCCCCCGCTTCGCGGGAGACACCGTCCGCGCGAGCGTCGAGGCCCGTTACCTCTTCGGCGCGCCGATGGCCCGCGCCGCCGTCACCTGGTACGCGCGGCAGCGCACCGCCGGCCCCTGGGAATACGACATCCCCAACACCGAAGGCTTCATGCTCGGCGAGATGGGTTGGTGGTGGGAGGAAGAACAGGACGAGGGCCCGGGCACCGCCGCCGTGCTCGCCAGCGGCACCGACACGCTCGATGCGACCGGGCATCTCACGCTCGCCGCCGCCGCTCCGGTCCCGCCCAAGGGCAAAGCCGCGTGGGTGACCCTCGAGGCGACGGTCACCGACGTCAACCGCCAGACGGTGTCCGCGCAGGCGTCGGCGCTGGTCCATCCGGCCTCGATCTACATCGGGGCGAAGCCCACGGGCACCGACTACTTCTGGACCGCCGGGAAGGAGCGCAGCGTCAGCCTCGTCGCGGTGACGCCCGAGGGTGTGCGCACGCCGGGCGTCGCGATCCGCGGCACGCTGATCCGCCGCGAGTGGCACCGCGTGCGCCGCGACCGCGATGGCGCCGTCGAGGACGTGGGCGAGTGGGTCTCGGACACGGTCGGACGCTGCGCGGTGACGACCGCGAACGATCCGGTGAGCTGCAGCTTCACGCCGACGGACGGCGGATCCTACACCGTCCGCTTCACCGCCGCGGACGCGAAGGGCCGCCCGGTCGCCACGAGCTTCTATCGCTGGGTCGTGGGCAAGGACTGGGTGCCGTGGAACGACGCCTCGCAGTTCAAGATGGACGTCGTCCCCGACAAGAGCCGCTACAACGTCGGCGACACCGCCACGGTCCTCTTCGCTTCCCCGTTCACCAACGCCGAGGCCTGGATCACGGTCGAGCGCGAAGGTGTGATCGAGGAGCGCCGGCAGCGTATCACGTCGGGCACGACGATCCTCAAGCTGCCGATCACCGAGGCGCTGGTCCCCAACGCGTTCGTCGCCATTCTCGTCGCCCGCGGACGCAGCGCGCCGCCGCAGGCGCCCGATGATCCCGGCCGCCCCACGATCCGTGTGGGCTACGCCCAGATCCAGGTCACCCCGGCCGTGAAACGGCTGACGGTGGACGTGAAAGCGCTGGCCGACGAGTACCGGCCCGGCGATACCGCGCGCGTGGACGTGCGCGTGCGGGATGCCGCAGGCGCGGGGCGCCGCGCCGAAGTGACCCTGTGGGCCGTGGACGAAGGGGTTCTGTCGTTGACCGGATACCGGACTCCGGACCCCGTCGATCTGATATATCAACCGCGCGGTCTCGGCCTTCATCTGGCGAGCTCGCTCACCTCGGTCGCGGCCCAGATCACCGAGGGCGACAAGGGACAGCGCGCGCCGGGCGGCGGCGGCGGTATGGATGTCGAGGGGATTCTCCGTTCCCGCTTCCAGACCACCGCGTTCTTCCTGGGCTCGGTGGTGACCGACACGGCCGGCCACGCGCTCGCCCGGGCCAAGCTCCCCGACAACCTCACCACCTTCCGCCTGATGGCGGTGGCGGTCACCGCGGGCGACCGCTACGGCTCGGGTGAGGCCAAGCTGCTCGTCACGCGGCCGCTCCTCGCCCGGCCGGCGCTGCCGCGCT
>DATDED010000270.1:0-4925 GCA_036523455.1 Gemmatimonadales bacterium | reverse complement strand
CGCTGCTGCGGCTCGTGTTCCAGACGCACCGGGGGTACACCGTGGCGATTCTCGCGCTCCGGATCGTCCGGTCGTTCATCCCGGTAGCGGTCCTGTGGATCGGAAAGCTCATCATCGACGGCGTGATCGCGGCCATCGCCGTGGCGCACGCCGGCAACCCCGTGAATTGGTGGACGCTCGGCGTGCTGGTCGGCCTCGAGCTCGGCATCGCCGTCGTCGGCGAAGCGCTCGCCCGCGCTTCCTCGCTGCTCGAGAGCCTGCTCGGCGACCTGTTCGCCAACCGCATCAGCGTGCGGCTCATGCAGCACGCCGCGACGCTCGACCTCGCCCAGTTCGAAGATCCCGACACCTACGACCACCTGGAACGCGCCCGCCGGCAGACGGTGGGCCGCATCGGTCTGTTCGCGCTGCTGCTCTCGACCGCCCAGGACCTGGTGACCCTCGCCTCGCTCGCCGGCGTGCTGCTCGTGCAGCTGCCCTGGCTGCTGCTGCTGCTTGCCTTGGCCGTGGTCCCGTCGTTCCTGGGGGAGGCGCACTACGCGTCGCTCGGCTACTCCCTGCTGTTCCGCTGGACCCCGGAGCGCCGCCTGCTCGACTACCTCCGCTACATGGGCGCTTCCGACGAATCGGCGAAGGAAGTGAAGCTGTTCGGCCTCTCGGATTTCCTGGTGGGCCGTTACGCCAGGCTGTCCGACGAGTTCTATGTGGCGAACAAGAAGCTCGCCGTGCGGCGCAACGTCGTGTCGACCGCCCTGGTCACGCTCGGGACGCTCGGCTACTACGCGGCTTACGCGGTGATCGTCTACCTCACGGTGCTGGGCCGCTACACCATCGGCTCGTTGACCTTCCTCGCGGGCTCGTTCCGTTCGAGCCGCGACCTGATCCAGCGCATCCTGCTTTCGCTGTCGAACATCTACGAGCAGAGCCTCTACCTGGGCGACCTGTTCACGTTCTTCGACGTGCAACCGCTCGTCGTGTCGAAGCCGGACGGGCGGGCGGTACCGAAACCGATCCGGATGGGATTCGAGTTCCGCGACGTCGGATTCCAGTACCCGGGCTCGGAGCGCTGGGCGGTGCGCCATTTGACCTTCACCGTGGGGCCCGGGGAGCGGATCGCGCTGGTCGGCGAAAACGGCGCCGGGAAAACCACCCTCGTGAAGCTGCTCGCCCGGTTGTACGATCCCGACGAGGGACAGATCCTCCTCGACGGCGTGGACCTCCGCGATTACGACCTGACGAGCCTGCGCCGCAACATCGGCGTGATCTTCCAGGACTTCGTGCGCTACGACTTCATCCTGAAGGAGAACATCGGGGTGAGCGAGATCGAGCGGCTGGAAGACGAGAAGCGGATCGAAGAGGCGGCGCGCCGCAGCCATGCCGACGCATTGGCCGAGCGGCTCGCCGGCGGCTACGACCAGATGCTGGGCCGGCGCTTCGAAGGCGGCGTCGATCTCTCCGGTGGCGAGTGGCAGAAGGTCGCGCTGGCGCGCGCCTATCTGCGCGAAGCGCAGGTGCTGATCCTGGACGAGCCCACCGCGGCACTCGACGCCCGCGCCGAGTACGAGGTGTTCCTGCGCTTCGCCGAACTGACGAAGGGGAAGATGGCGGTGCTCATTTCCCACCGCTTCTCGACGGTGCGCATGGCCGACCGCATCCTGGTGCTGCAGGGGGGCGAGCTGGTGGATCAAGGCACGCACGAGGAGCTCGTGGCGCGCGGCGGCCTCTACGCCGAGTTGTTCAGCCTCCAGGCCGCGGGATACCGCTAGCCGGCCTCAAATCATGGCCTCCGGTCGCCGGCCGAGGCCTCCCGGATCGCGGCGCGGATGCGAGGCGCCGCAGGAGCGGCCAGGTCGATCACGTCCGCCAGCGCGGGGCCTCCAAAGTAGGCCCGCAATTCGTCTCCGGTGGCGACCTCCACCAGGTTCCATTCCAGGGAGTACTTCCCCTCCCTGAGCTCGAGCTTTCTCGTTATCGCGAAGCGCGCCGGTCGCGCCCGCGCGAGGTCCACGAGGTCGCGCGGAGGTCGCCGCACCACGATCAGGCTCTCGGCGGCCAGCTTCATCACGAGACGCGCGACGCAGGTCTCGGCCACGGCACGCAGATCCCGGTTCGTGGTGTCGGAGAGAACCGGCAGGTACACCGCGACGTCCGGGGTTTGCGGCCGTTGCTGAGCGGCGAGTGCGGACCACCCGCTGGCGGTGAGCAGCGACGACGTGAGGAGCACGAGGAAACAACGGCGGGATTCGGTCATGAGCGCCCCCTGTCCGCTCCAAACATACGCGAACAGGGGGCGCCGTGACGGGCGTGACTAGGGGGCTCGCGTCACCACGATCCCCCAGCCCTCCGGATCATCCGGCGGATCGTCGTTCCAGTCCGCATAGGCGTGCGATCCGTCGGTCTTGTAGTGGAGCACGTAGCGCCCCGCGGGGAGCTGGATGGTCCCGTCGAACAGCCGGTTCTTGCGGGCGCCCCCGGCGTGGCTCGTGGAGTCGTACGTCATCTCCCAGACCGTGGCTCCGTTCGCTGCGTCCTCGATCCAGCCGTAGTCGGCCATCTCCTCGCCGCTCGCCTCGCCGAGGGCGTAGATGTGCAGCGCGGTCGGCCGGTCCAGGGTGAACATCTCCCGCTTGTGCCGGTCGTTCTTCACCCGCACGATCTCGGCGAGCGCCCCGCTCGCCACTCGCCGGAACGGGGCGACGATGCTCGAATCGAGCCGGCCGCTCGCCGGAAAGACACTCACCCCCCAGTACCGGCTTTCGGGCGGCGGGGCGGCATTCCAATCGCCGAACGAGTGCGAGCCGTCGCTCTTGAAGTAGACGAGGTAGCTGCCGGCCTCGAGGCGGAGTGTCCCATCGTACAGCCGGTTCTTGTCCGCGCCGCCCGCCGCCTGGGTGTCGTCGTACCGCATCGCCCAGACCCGCCGCCGCGTGGCGGCGTTCACGATCCAGGCATAGTCGTCCATCTCTCCATTGGGGTCGTTGCCCTCGCCGAGCGCGTACACCCGTACCTCCAGCGGCCGGCGGAGAGTGAAGCCGGCGGTGCGCAGCTCGTCGTTTCCGACGCGGGTGATCGAGACGATCGTCTGTTCGGGGACGGGATCCCACGCGATCTTGCGGATCGCCGACCGCGCCGCGGGCTCAATGACGCGCAACGTCAGTCCCCAGAAGCCGGGGTCGAACGGCGGCACGGCGTTCCACTCTTCGGGGTCGTGCGAGTCGTCGCTCACGAAGTAGGCGATGTAGCGCCCGGCAGGGAGGCGGATCGTGTCGCGCACCATGCGGTTCCTGCGGGCGCCCCCCGCCTCCACGGTGTGATCGTATGCCATCTCCCACACGCGGCGGCGCGTGTCGGCGCTCTGGATCCACCCGTAGTCGAAGGCGCCGTCCTTGCGCAGCTCCCCGATGGCGTACGCCTCCAGGACGATGGGCCGGGTCACCTCGAACGCTTCCCGCGCCGAGACTCCCGGAGTGTCGGCGCGGAGCGAGAAGACGACCGTGCTGGTCAGTGGACGCGACGCGCTGTCCATGTCGCCAACGGTCGCGACGCGCCCCGGCCCGCGAATCACGATCCCGAGCTTCCGGTACGAGCCATCATCGACGTACGGGCCGCCATATCGGACCCGGTTGTTCCGGCGGTCGCGGCGCAACGAGATGAGGTTCCTGAACGAGCCTGTATAGGACACCGACGTGGCGACGTACGAAGCGTAGTGGACCTCGTACACGCCGGCCGGCAACCGCACCGTCCCGGAGAAGCGACGCAGGCCCTCGGCCGAGCGCACGGTGGCAGCGGTGCGAAGATCCCACACCACGGCGCGGGTCCGGACATCCACGATCCAGGCCGCCGCCGGCCATGTGGTCGAGTCCTCGCCGTCGGCCCCCTGCCAGGCGTCCTTGCCCCGCTCGAGTCGCGGCTCGGCCCCCGTCGCTTCGACCTGCAGCACCTGCGGAGACGCCAACACGAACGCCGCGGAGCGATGCTCCCGCGGCGTCAGATCCCGGAGGTCGACCAGCGTCGCCTGGGAGACGAGCAGCGGCGCGCGCCAGGTCGCCAGCACGACCGTGGCCAGGGCAAGCCGTTGCAGCATGCTACGCGAGGGCATAGGGAGTTCCCCGTGGGTGATCTCGGTTGGACAGCGAGCGCCGGCCGGCGGTTGCCGACCCTCGCCCGCACGAAACTCAAGGTACGACGCAACAGGGCGACGATTTGATTCGAGAAGGCCGGGTGCTAGGCCAGCCGCGTCGTCCGGCCCGGCTCGAGCCACCGCAGGCACGAGATCCCGGCGGACCTTGCCACGGCCTAAATTGGTCGCATGGACGACGCCGTTCCGCGCTTCGCGCGCCGGCCCCCCAGCCCGGACCTCGCTCCCTGGATCGTCTGCTACTGGTCGCTGGGCGCGACGGACGCGCCGTGCTTCAAGAGCCGTGTACTGCCCGACGGCTCGAACGACCTGATCGTCGATCTCTCCGCGAAGACCCGCCCGTTCGTCGTGGGCGCCATGCCTCGGGCGGAGGTCGTGACGCTTCAGGGACACGTGGACCTGCTGGGCGTACGCTTCCGTCCCGGAGCGGCGATGCCGTTCCTGCACACTCCCCTGGACGAGCTGACGGGGCGCGAAGTGGAGCTCGACGCGGTGTGGGGCCGGGACGCGGGCTCGCTGGCTGACGCTCTCTCGGCGGGGCCGCCCGCCGGGCGGATCGCGCGTCTCGAGCGCACACTGCGGGGCGCCCGGCAGCCACGCTGGGAGGAATCCCTGGTCACCCGGGCGGTCGAATGGTACCACCGAGCTCATGGCGCGATCAGCGTGCGTCAGGTGGCTGCCGCGCTCGGCGTGGGGGAGCGGCGCCTGGAGCGCGCGTTCGCGCGTTGCGTAGGGCTGTCACCGAAGCGACTGGCGCGCGTCCTGCGGTTTCTCCATACGGTGCGCC
>DATDED010000269.1:0-1706 GCA_036523455.1 Gemmatimonadales bacterium | reverse complement strand
CGCATGGCCCACCCGCCCGCGCCCCAGTTGGTCGTGAGTCCATCCGAGCGAGCCGCCCTGGACCGCCTGGTCAGGGCGAGAACGACCGAGCAGCGCCTCGCCCAGCGCGCCCAGATCGTGGTCCGTGCCGCCGACGGCATGGCCAACAAGCGGATCGCCGCCGAGCTCGGCGTCAATCTGATGACGGTGCTGCTGTGGCGCCGGCGCTTCGAGGCCCATCGCCTGGCGGGCCTGCGCGAGGCGGCCCGGCCGGGCCGTCCGCCGACCTACACGCGAGCCGATCGCGATCAGGTGATCGCGCTGACCCTGGAGCCGCCACCCGACGGGACGACCCACTGGAGCGCCCGGCGGATTGCCCGCCGGGTGGGAATGTCGATCACGACCGTTCAGCGGATCTGGGCCGAGGCGGGCCTGAAGCCACACCGGATCGAGACGTTCAAGTTCAGCACCGATCCGGACCTGGTCGCCAAGGTCCGCGACGTCGTCGGCCTGTACCTCGACCCGCCCGAGCGGGCGATCGTCCTCTCCCTCGATGAGAAGACGCAGATCCAGGCCCTCGACCGGACCCAGCCGATGCTCCCGCTCCGGTCGGGCTCGGTCGCGCGGCGGACCCACGACTACGTCCGGAACGGCACGACGAGCCTCTTCGCGGCCCTTGAGGTGGCGACCGGCAAGGTCACGACCGAGGCCCGCCCGCGGCACACCGGTCAGGACTTCCTGGCCTTCCTGCGGCGGCTCGACCGGGCGTATCCCCAGGAGCTGCACGTCATCCTCGACAACGTCAGCACCCACAAGACGCCCGCCGTGCGCGCCTGGCTCGAGCGTCATCCGCGGATCACGTTCCACTTCACCCCGACCTCGGCGTCCTGGCTCAACCAGGTCGAGACGTGGTTCAGCGTCCTCACCCGCCAGGCCATCCGGCGGGGCAGCTTCGGCTCGGTCAAGGAGCTCGTCGCCATGATCGACACGTTCACCGCCACCTGGAACGCCGGCTCGAGCCCGTTCGCATGGACCAAGACCGCCGACGCGATCCTCGCCAAGGCAGTCCGCAAGGATCGGGCGATCAGCGAATCGCGACACTAGGACCGACGGGGCGGGCTTCGCTTGCACCGCGGCATACGCTGGGGTGCCATGACCGGCGCGCCCGATCCTGAACGCGACAGCGAGGCGTTCTGGCGCGAGTTCCTCACCCGTGGCGATGCCGCGGAAGGCAGGGTCAGGCGGATCCTCCGGCGGATCCCCAGCGAACCGCGCTGCAAGCTGTGCGCGGCTCCCTTCGGAGGCGTCGGTGCGCCTTTGATGCGCATGATCGGGAAACGGCCGTCCGACAAGAGCCCGGACATGTGCACCTCGTGCTTCGCCTTCATGGCCCGCCACCATGGAGGAGCCGAGATCGAGTGCAGCTTCCTGTTCGCCGACGTTCGGGGCTCGACCGCGATCGCCGAAGGCATGTCCGCAACCCGGTTCCGCGGCCTTTTGGACCGGTTCTACGCGACAGCCTCCGAGGTCGTGTTCGAGCATGACGGGAGCGTCGACAAGTTCGTGGGCGACGAGCTGGTGGCGATGTTCTTCCCGCTCCTCAGCGGCGAGCGGCACACAGCGCGCACCGTTGACGCCGCTCGGGCCCTGCTGGTGGCCACGGGTCACGGGGATCCGGCGGGTCCGTGGGTACCGCTGGGTGGAGGCGTTCATACTGGCCCCGCCTG
>DATDED010000268.1:0-7914 GCA_036523455.1 Gemmatimonadales bacterium | reverse complement strand
GATGTTGAGGTCTGGACCGGGACGCCGCCCTCGAATCGAAAGGTGGTCCCTCCCGACGAGGAGGTGATCGGCGTGTTGGACACGCTGAAACCGATCGCCGAGGTGAGGAACGAGATCACGGTGCCTCCGGAGGTCTCCAGAGCCGGGATGAAATGCGTGCCGTGGTTCACACCCGTGACGGAGTCGGGCTTGAGGTCAAGACACAGCGGCTGGCTGCACGTCCCGAAAGTGAACAGCCGGTTAATCACGTCCCGCGGAGTCTGCGCGGTGAGCGGCCCCGCAGCGGTCGCGATCACGACGCTGCCGAGGATGAGAAGGCGACGCGGCATCGAGGCTCCAGGGTTCACTTAGAAGGTGAATTCCACGCCACCGGTCCACATGACGCTGGGCTGCAGTCCGGAATCGCGAAGCGGCATCAGGGCGTTGGTCACGATCTGCACCCCCCCGCTCGTGCGAAACTTGAACCCGAGCGACAGGGTGAGCAGGTCATCCTGCCGAGAGGGAATATTCGTCACCGCCAAGGTGCGGCGCGGCGCGGCGAGATACACCACGGACGCCGGGACGTCCACCTTCTGTCTGCCGACCAGCCACGAGCCGAGCAGGTCGAATGCCATCGTCGTCGAGGACGAGACCAGCGCGTCGAAGCCGGCGTTCGCCTCCACGGAGTTGTTCTGATCGGTGGCGTCCCGGACGGTGATCCCGACATTGGCGTGGGGGTTGAAGTCGCCGAACCGGGCGGATACGACTCCGATCGCCCGCCCGCTGAAGCGGCCGGCTCCCAGCAGGTCGTCGGCATTCCCCGTCGGGAACCGGGCAAAGCCCACAAGGGCGATGCCGAAACGATCGGTCTGCGCCACGTTGACCTTCAGCCGCCCCTCAATGTCGCCGAGACCGGTGGCCGACGCGTCCACTGACGATGTGGAGGTGAGCACCGGGCTGCTCCCTGTCCCGGCGAACCGGTGCAGCGTGTCGCCGCCGACCAGTACGATCGTCGCCGTACTCTGCCCCGAGACCGATGTGCGGACAACGGGGATGCTCACCCCGACGTCCACGCCGTCCACGACGCCGTAGTTCAGCGAGACGGACCCGACCATCACCCTCACGTTCATGTGGGTCCGGACGGCGATGACGTCGTTCTCGAACGCCGGGGCCCCCAGTGTGTCCCGGGGGAAGCCGGGGACATTCACGTCCTGGTGCGGCAAGGTCAGGGTGATGTCGTCGAGCGGTACTCCCCGCAGCCGGGCGAAGTCGATCGCCGTGACCCCGAACCCGACAAACCACCGTCCCCGCCCCAGCGTCTGCGCCCGCTCGCCGAACACGGGTCCCGCTGACGTGGTGGTCTTCACCGGAATCCCACCCTCGAAGCGGAACGAGGTGCCGCTCGAGGCTGAGCTGACGGGTGTATTGGACACGCTGATGCCGATGGACGTCGACAGAAACGTGATCAGCGTCGTACCGACGGCCTCACTGGCGGGGATGTAATGGAGGCCGTGCCCGAACAGCACCGTCGTGTCGAGACACACGACTTGCCCGCAGCGACCGAAGGTGAAGAGCTGCCGAACCTGCTGACGCAGCGTCTGGCCCCGGACGGGTACGGCCAGTGCGGCCAGCGCGACGACGACGAACACGATCCGACGCGACATGCACGACTCCCGGAGTGGCGAGGGCCCAATCATATGACCGGGCCAGCGCGGTCGCAAACCGACCTATCAGCGCGCCGGAGCGCCGCTCAGCGCTTTCACGAACCGATAGGTGAAGTCGGCGCCCTCGTAATACTCGCGGACGCCGATGCGCTCGTCCCGGCCGTGGGCGCGGATGTCGTCGGCGTCCAGAAACACTCCGGACACGCCGTACACCGGCATTCCTGCGTTGCGCAGGGACAGCCCGTCGGTGGCCCCGGTCTCCATGTTCGGGATGACCGGCACGCCGGGCCAGAGCGCGTGCGTCACCTGTTCGAGTGGTCCGAACACTTCCCGGACAATCGGAGACGGCGGCGAGGGAATGGCGGTATCGATCGGGATGACGGCGACGGCCGTGTCCGCCACGACGGCGCGCAGCGTCGCCTCCACCCGCTCCGCGGCGTCCTGCGGCAGCATCCGGCAGTTGACCACGGCGCGCGCCGTCTGCGGCAGGGCGTTGTTGGCGTGCCCGGCCTCGAGCCGCGTCGCGACACAGGTGGTATGCAGAATCGAATTGAACAGCGGCGAGCGGGCCGACAGCCGGGCGGCCGCCGCCGTGTCAGCTGGAACACGCGACACCGCCCGCATGTCGGCCGCCACGTCGGGCGGCTGGGTAGCGGCCATGCGCTCGAAGTACGCCCGGGTCACGTCGTTGAGGCTCACCGGAAACCGGAACGCGGCGAGCCGCTCGAGCGCCGCCGCCAGGCGATAGATCGCGTTGTCGGCCACGGGAAGCGAGCTGTGGCCGCCCGGGTTGTGTACCTCGAGGCGCAGATCGTGATACACCTTCTCGCTCGCCTCCACCACCCGGGCCACCGGGCGCCCGCCGCGCGCCAGCGGGTCGCCGGCGTCGCCGTTGATGCAATACTGGGCGTCGATCAGATCGCGGCGGTGGGCGAGCAGCCAGCGCACCCCGTTGTCGACGCCGGTTTCCTCGCCCGCGGTGAGGGCGAGGATGATGTCGCGGTCGGGGACAAAGCCTTCGTGCTTGAGGCGGATCAGCGTGGCGACGAAGATCGCCGCCATGTCCTTGATGTCGCTCGTGCCGCGGCCGTAGAAGTAGCCGTCGCGTTCGGTCAGTGTGAACGGATCGAGCGACCAGTCCGCGGGCAGTGCCTCCACCACGTCGAGGTGCGCGAGCAGCAGGATCGGCCGCCGCCGGCCCGTGCCGCGCAGCCGGGCGACCAGGTTGCGGTTCGTCTCCCCGACCCCCACCACGACGACATCCGAATCCGGGAGCCCGGCGGCCCGGAGCCGCGCGGCCATCGCGAGGGCGGCGGGGGTCGTGTTACCGTGCTCGAGGGTGGTATTGATGCCGACCAGCTCGGCGAGCAACTCCCGGGCGAGCCGCTGGTCGCGGTCCCCCACCTGCTGCGCCCGCGCGGGCGCCGTGACGACGAGTGCTCCCAGCGTCAGCACGCCGAGGCGGAACAGTGCACGCGGGTGTGACACGGCGGTCTCCTCACCGGGTGAGTCGGGAGGAATATATTGAACCCATGACTGCAGCCACGCCCTCCTGCCCGCACTGCGGCACACTCGTCCCCGCCGGCGCCCGTGCCTGCAGCAACTGCGGCGCCGACGTCTCCGGACAACAGGGCCAGGTGGCCACGGCGTTCTCCGCCCCAGGCACCGGGATGCGGATGGGGATCACCCAGGGGAGCCTGCAGGACGCCCTGCAACGCGCCACCGTCGGGGAGTACGAGGTGCGTGGGGAGCTGGGGCATGGCGGCATGGCGTCGGTGTTCCTGGCCAAGGATCTCGCGCTCGACCGCAAGGTGGCCATCAAGGTCATGTCGCCGGCGCTGTTCAGCACGGCGGGCATGGTGGAGCGCTTCAAGCGCGAAGCGCGGACGGCGGCCTCGCTCAGTCATCCCCACATCATCCCGATCTTCGCGGTGCGCGAGAGCCCGGAGATCGTGTACTTCGTCATGAAGTACGTCGAGGGCCGCTCGCTCGAGTCGATCGGCCATCAGCTGGGCCAGATGCCGATCCCGCTGGTGCAGGCGATCCTCTATCAGGTCGGCTCCGCCCTGGGCTATGCGCACCGGCGCGGCGTCGTGCACCGCGACGTGAAGCCGGCCAACATCATGATCGATGCCGACGGCTGGTCGGTCGTGACCGATTTCGGCATCGCCAAGGTCGCCGAGACGCAGGGACTCACTCAGACCGGCGCCACCATCGGCACGCCGAGCTACATGAGTCCCGAGCAGTGCGCCGCCAAGCAGCAGCTCACCGGCGCCTCCGATCAATACTCGCTCGGCATCGTCGCCTACGAGATGCTGGCCGGACGCCTGCCCTTCCAGGCGGAGACCACCGTGGGGTTGCTGTTCGCCCACGTGCACGAGACACCGCCGCCGATCGGCGACCTGCGACCCGATGTGCCGGAGCCGATCGCCTCGGCGGTGATGCGCATGCTCGCCAAGGAGCCGGAAGATCGCTGGCACGACATCGAGACCGCCGTGAGCGCCCTGGGCGGCGCGCCCATCGGCCACGACGATCCGATCCGCGCCCAGCTGGTGGAGCTCGCCGGCGGCCGGACCCAGACCCCGGCCGAGACGATCCGCACCCCGATCAGCCCGCTCCCCGCCAATCGCGCGGCCGCGCCTCCGGCCACCCGTACGGCGACGCCCCAGGAACGACGCCCGGCGACCAGGACCGGCACGACGCCGCCACCGGCCCGCCCGGCGGCGGTGGCGCGCCGGCGATCCCCGTTGCTGTTCGTGCTCCCGATCGTCGCAATCGCGGGAATCGCCGCCTGGTGGTTCCTCGGACGGGGAGCGGAGTCACCCGCTGCGTCGGTGACGAATGCGGGGCCGGCCGCCGCAATCGAAACGGTCAAGGTCGTCGAGCCGGCTCGACCGGAGACCGTGCGCCTCGCCACGCCCACACCTGCTCCAGAACCCAACACCACCCCGCCGCGAGACAGCGGGCGGGTGCCACCACCGGGCCGGACGGCGGCCACGCCTGCCACCCCACGCAATCGGCTCGATCGGGTGGCCGAAACTGCGTATCGGCTCACCGAAGCGCAGGCCGCGGCCCGGCGCATCGGTGCGGCTAGCGCCGGGGCGACCGCCGCCGAGCTCGCGGCGGGGGATGCCGACGCCCGTGCCGCGGAATCGCTGGCACGGGACGGTCGGTACGCCGAGGCGAGCGCCCGGCTCGCAGCTGCCATCACGTCCTGGACCAACGCCCAGCTCGGGGCGCAGGGGCGACCGCGGCGCGAAGGGCGCGTCGCCGCCCGGAACGATCTGGAGCAACTGGCGGCGGAATTCGCGACGGCGTTCAGCGCTAAGAGCCTGCCGCGGCTGCGCGTGGTGTACCCGCGGATGACCGAAGCGCAGTCCCAGGAATGGGGGCAGCTGTTCCTGCAGGCACGCGACATCACGATGGTGCTCAACGTGGGCAACGTGAATCGCCTCGGCCCGTCGGAGGTCGAGGCGACGCTGTCGGGCTCCTACGAGTTTACCGAGATGCGAGGCGGCAGCGCCGAGAGCCGGACGGTGAGCTGGCAGGCGACCCTGCGGCTGACCCCCATGGGCTGGCGCATCATGGCGCTGCGCTGACGGAGGCCTATGGCGGCATCGTCCTGGTGTGGACGACGTCCCTGCCCCTGCGGTGGCGGACGCAGTTGACGAATACCGTCAACACATGAGTACTTGACGTATTACGTCATATCTCGTAATCTTGACGTTATATGACAATCCAGTACGTGGCGGTCATCGCCGACCTCGCGGCCTCGCGCGCGCTTCCCGCCAGGTCCCGGGCCGCGCTCCAGACGGCCCTGCGCACGGCGGCCCGCGACTTCACCCTCCGCTACCGCCGTCACCTCGCCGCCCGTTTCGCCGTCACCCTGGGCGATGAGCTGCAGGGGCTGTTCACGAGCGCCGCCCCGGTCTGGGAGGTCAGTCACGCGCTGCGGCTCCGGTTCCCGGGCGTGGACTGGGTCGTGGCGTGCGGACGCGGGGCCCTCAGTACGCCGCTGCACCGCGGCGTCACCGCTCCCGAACTCGACGGCCCCTGCTTTCATGCCGCCCGGCACGCGCTGGAGCACGCGAAGCGCCTCGGCCTGGTGCTCGCGTTCGAGGGGTTCGATCCGGCGCTGACCGCCTGCGCCAGCTACTACTCCGCGCTCTACCGGAGCTGGACCCCGCGGCAGCGCGCCGTCGCGACCGCGCAGCGCGCCACGCGCGGCGCCCGGCTGGACGAGCTGGCGCGGCTGCTGCGCGTCGGCCCCAGTGCCGTATCGCACGTGCGGCGCCGCATGGCCTGGCCGCTCGTCGCCGCGGGTGATAGTGTGTTCCAGGAATTGCTCACGCGATGAATCCCGTTCCCGCCGCTCTGCTCCTGGCCTTCGCCGTGGCCGCCGGGTTCGCCCCCTGGCGCCGGGCTGGCTGGACCACGCCGGTGCGCGCCCTCCTCTGGGAGGCCGGCGGGTTGACGGGAACGGTGGTGCTCGGATGGCTCGGCGCCGGTCTCATGCATCCCACGAGCCAGGGGTACTTCTGGGGCCGCGTGCTCCTGCTGACCGCCGGGTACTGGTACGCCTGCGCCGGCGGCGCCGTGCTGGTCCGGCGCGTGCTGGACCTCGTGCCGGTGAGCGAATCGTCCACGTCCCGCGCCGCCAAGGGCGGCATCAACGTCCCGGCGGCGGAGCTGTCGCGGGGGCTGGTGATCGGCGTGCTGGAGCGGGCTCTCGCTCTCACGCTCATGCTGGTCAATCAGTTCGGGGCGCTGGGCCTGATCCTCGCCGCCAAGGCCCTCGCCCGGTTTCGCGCCCTCGACGACCGGGACTTCGCCGAATACGTGCTGATCGGCACGCTCGCCTCGATGCTGCTGGCCCTGCTGGTCGGGGTGGGAGTGCGGGTGCTGCTGGGATGGGGCCTGTGAGCGGACGGCCCGTCACGGTCCGGCGATAGCGCCCAGCAGCGTCGGCGACCAGCGCGCCAGCGTATCCGCATGCGTCGGGTTGTGGTCGGTGGCGGCCTCGTTGTACCGGTCCAACAGCAGCCGCGGATCCTCCATGCACTGAATGAGCGCCGCCCGGCCGTACCGCCGCTCGATCGTAACCGCCATTTTCCATCCCACCGTATACCAGGGTCCCTGCTCGCCGAAGAACGAGAACCCGATCGCATTCACGGTGTCCTCACCGGCCAGGCGCCTGGACATCACGTCCAGAAAGAATCGCTCGAGGGCTCGCAGGTCCTCGTTGAATCGCGCGACGTCCCGGTCCCAGCGCGCCCGATCCTCGGGCGGGCTCACCGCGTGGGGATGCACATCAGGCCCGCCCGCCGCCGCGAGCATGGCGAAGCCCTCGCCGAACGCCCCCATCCACTCCGCCGCCTTCCGCACGCTGTCGGGGAGCGCAGCGAGGATGGAATCGGTGCGGCCCTGGACGCTCGCGAATCCAATGTGATGCAGCTCGTGCGCCACCGTGTTCTCGAACTGCGGGCCGGTGCGCGCAGGATCGAGATAGAGGAAGATGGCGGGATTGGTCCGCACCTCGAACACGAAACTGTTGGTCCGCGGCTTGATCACGACGTACACGGTCGCGCGAATGCGGGCCTCCGGCGGCAGGTACGCCAGCGCCCGCGCCGCGGCAGCGCGCACATCCATCCTCTCCCACGCGGTCAACGTGCGGCGCAGCTCGGCCGTGCGCCGGGCGAGGGAATCCGAGCGGACGAATACCGCGAAGTCGGAGTCGCTGAAGTCACGGTGCAGGCTCGCTTCCCGGGCCTGGAGCCGGGTGTAGCCCTCCGTCGCGAACAGCGCGCGCCAGACCGAATCCGGCACGGCCCGGTCGGCGGCCCGGCGCTCGAGGATGCCGAGGACCGCCACTGCCTCCGTGGTATCGAGCCGCAGCGCCACGCGATCCACGGACGGCGTCTGGGCCCAGCCGGGGGCGGGACTCGCGGCGGCGCACAGAGTAGCTACCAGCAGACAGGTCCAGCGCACGGGCATCTCGGCGAGAAGGTACCGTGCGACACCGCACGGCAGCCAAACGTTGCGGAGCCTCAGTCGGCGGAGACCCCCAGGCGGCGCGCTTGAGCGCCGAGGGCCCGGTCGAGCGTCCACAGGGGGGCCCTGGCGAGGAAGCTTGACGCCAGCAAGTGCGCATCCACCCATCCCAGCCCAGTCCCCATGAGCCGATGGCGCTCGATCAGTTCGAGCACTTCGTCCTGAACGGCCACCGGAGCGGCCGGCAACTGCGCGAGGTCAGCGAGGGTCCGCTTCCGGT
>DATDED010000267.1:0-5038 GCA_036523455.1 Gemmatimonadales bacterium | reverse complement strand
AAGGGGCAGGTCGGACTGGACACCACGCGGTTCGACCCTTTCCTCCAGAGTCTGTCCGCGTCGTTCTCGCTCAGCCCGCGCACGCTGGCGGCGATCGCCGGGTTCTTCGGCCTCGGCCACCATCCCGAAGCCGGCGCCAGTCCGGGAGCGGTGCAGGGCCAGCCTCAGCCCGGGCAGGGGATGCCGACTGGTGGACCGGGGCCGCGAGGGTTCGGCGGGCTGGGAAACTTCCGCGGCGCCGCCGGCGGGGGGGGGCGCGGCTTCAACCTCAACGTGCAATTCTCCGCTCAGCGCACCCGCCAGGCCGCCACCTCGCCCTCCCGGCTGTCGGGCGGGCGTCAGCAGATGACGCTCGCCATGGCATTCAGCCCTACGCCGAACTGGAAAGCGTCCTGGAATACCAACTACGACTTCGAGACGCGGCAGTTCGGCCAGCACTACGTGGTGCTCGAGCGGGACCTGCATCGCTGGCACGCCAGTTTCGCCTTCAGCCGCGCGGCGACCGGGAACTTCGCGTTCAACTTCTACGTGGCCTTGCTGGACGAGCCCGACATCAAATTCGATTACGACCAGCAGAGCTACCTGCGGCCCTAGCAGGCGTTGTGCTGTCCTCCCCGGGGGACATTTCCCACCAGCGCGCGCCCTGCATCTCCTTCACCCACCGTCAGTTGCCATCCGGCACGTGCTCTGCCCTCATGGGCGGACGACCATCACACTCGAAGAGGGCGTTATGTCCACTCGATCGTTCGTCAGCCTGCTCGCGGCGTCGGTGACGCTCGTCGGCTGCGACACCAACAACCTGGTCAACAATTCGCCGCTGCTCGACCCCCCGGCGAATCTGGCCTACGCCCTCGAGCCCAGCGGCGATCCCGATTTGCCAGCGGGCATCCTGCTGCGGTGGGACGACATCAATTCCTCGTCGTTGGCGAGCTACCGCATCTACTCGCGCGGCAGCACGGGCGGCGCCTTCGGCCTGCGCGGGGAAACGACCTCCAACACGTTCCACGACAATGGCGTGCCGCATCTCCAGTACTACGTCACCGCCGTGGACCTGAACGGGGTGGAGAGCGATCCGAGCACTTCCATCACGGTGGACGAGCGCCTGCAGCTCGAGTCTCCCACCAGCCTGACGTCGATCTCGCTCAACGGCGCGATCTACCTCGCGTGGACCGACAACGCCTTCAACGCCGATCCGCAGCGTTTCCTCTGGTACCGGGTCTACAGCGCATCCTACGATCTCGATCAGGGATTGTGCGGGACCGACTGGGCGCTGGAAGGGACGACGGTGTCGCCCGAATTCGTCGCGGCGGCGCTCACGAACGGCATCCCGCGCTGCTTCGGCGTCTCGGCCATCAGCGTGGAAGGCTACGAGAGCCTGTGGTCGCCGCTGCGGCAGGACACGCCCCGCCCGGACGCACGCAACCTGCTGGCCTATGCCTTCGAGGAGAACAGCGCGCAGGCCGGGTTCCGGTTCTGGGACGACGTGAACCAGGACGGCGTGGCGCAGCCGTCCGAGCTCGGTCTCGTGCAGGACGGCAACCGTACCGACATCGATTTCTGGGTACACCGCGATCCCACCGACTCCAGTCTGTGGATCGTCCCCGAGTTCAGCGGCACGTCCATGCGGCTGTACGCCAACACGCCGCTGGCGGACCTGACCGACATCGATTTCGCGCCGGCGAGCGGCTATTCCCGCAACATGATCCAGGCCGCTTCGGGCTTCGGGTACGTGTTCCAGATCGTCGATGGCAGCGTGCTCCACTACGGGGCGCTGCGGGTCACTCATGTGGGGCGTCACTATCTCATTTTCGACTGGAGCCTGCAGACCGATCCGGGGAATCCGGAGCTCGTGGTGCACGCCAATCTGCCCACTGCGGCGGAGACCGGGATCGAGGTGCCTGGGGCGCGGTAGGTCGGCCGTAACAGCTGCTGCAGCACGGAGGGCCGGCGGTGCGGAAGACGCGCATCGCCGGCCCTTCACGCGCTACTTGGCGTCCCCGCCGCCCGCGCCTACCTTCCTGCCACCGATGGCCCCTACGGTCACGCTCGACGGTCATTCCTTGTCCATCGGCGACGTCGTCGCGGTTGCGCGACACGGCGCCCGGGTAGCCGTGGCGCCCGATACCCGGGCGCGGGTCGAGCGCTCGCGCGCCGGCATCGAGGCGGCGCTGGCGCGCGGCGAGACGATCTATGGCGTGAACACCGGTTTCGGCAAGCTCGCCCATGTCCGCATTCCACCGGAACAACTGCGCGCGCTGCAGCTCAATTTGATCCGCAGTCACGCCTCCGGTGTGGGCGACCCGTTGTCGCCGGAGGCGGTGCGGGCGATGATGCTGTTGCGCGCCAATGTGCTCCTCATGGGGACGAGCGGCGTGCGGGCGGTGCTCCCCGATACGCTGGTGGCGATGCTCAACGCGGGCATCCATCCCACGATCCCGTCCCAGGGCAGCGTGGGCGCCTCCGGTGACCTGGCGCCGCTTTCCCACCTCGCGCTCGCCCTCATCGGGGAAGGACCGGACGGCGCGCGGCTCGCCGCCGCGGGCATCCGACCGGTCACGCTCGAGGCGAAGGAAGGCATCGCGTTCGTCAACGGGACCCAGGCCCAGACCGGGCTGGCGGCGCTGCTCGTGCACGACGCGTGGGTCCTGTGGCGCACCGCGCACGGCGCGGCCGCGATGAGTCTGGAAGCGGTACGCGGAACCCCCGTGCCCTTCGACGCCCGGATCCACGAAGTGCGCCCTCACCCCTGGCAACAGCGCTCGGCCGCGCTCCTCCGGGCCTTGCTGGCCGACAGCGAGATCCGGGAATCGCACCGCCACAACGACCCGCGGGTGCAGGATGCGTACTCGCTGCGCTGCACGCCGCAGGTGTTGGGTGCCGTCGGCGAAGGGGTGGCGTTCGCCGAGCGACTCGTCACGACGGAATTGAACGCGGCGACCGACAACCCGCTGGTGTTCGGCCCGGACGTGCTCTCCGGCGGCAATTTCCACGGCCAGCCGATCGCTCTGGCGCTGGACCTGCTGGGGATCGTGCTTGCGACCCTTGCGGGGCTAGCCGAGCGCAGACTGGAGCGGGTGGTGAACCCCGATCTGTCGTCCGGGCTGCCGGCGTTTCTCGCCCACGATCCGGGCCTCGATTCCGGATTCATGACGGCCCAGATCGCCGCGGCGGCGCTGGTCGCGGATTCACGGGTGCTCGCCACGCCGGCGAGCGTGCAGTCGGTGCCCACCGAAGGCAATCAGGAAGACATCGTGCCCATGGGGATGACCGCCGCGTGGAAGGCGCAGCGTATCCTCGCCAACGCGGCGCGCATTGTCGCGATCGAGCTGCTGGCGGGGGCGCAGGGCCTGGAGTTCCTGAAGCCCTTGCGCCCCGGACGGGGTGTCGCGCGGCTGCACGCGGCCGTGCGTGCGCTGGTGCCGCCGCTCGACGCCGATCGACCCATGGCGGAGGAAATCGAGCGGATGGCCGCAGGCATTCGCGCGGCGGCGTTCGATCTCGTCTCCGAGGGTGCGGGATGACCGGCGCGCGCGCAGTCCGGGCGCCACGGGGCAGCGAGCGGTCCTGCCGCGGCTGGGTGCAGGAGGCCGCCCTGCGCATGCTCATGAACAACCTCGACGCGGAAGTGGCCGAACGACCCGATGACCTGGTCGTCTATGGTGGCACGGGGCGGGCGGTGCGCAGCTGGGAATGCTTCGACGCCATCGTGCGGACGCTGCGTACGCTGGGAGACGACGAAACCCTGCTCGTACAGTCGGGAAAGCCGGTGGGCGTGTTCGCCACGCACCCCGATGCCCCGCGGGTGCTGATCGCGAACGCCAATCTCGTCGGCCGGTGGGCGACCTGGGACGTGTTCCGCGATCTCGAGCGGCGCGGCTTGGTGATGTACGGTCAGATGACCGCGGGGTCGTGGATCTACATCGGGACGCAGGGAATCTTGCAGGGCACCTACGAGACCTTCGGCGCGGTCGCGCGCCGGCACTTCGGCGACAGCCTCGCCGGCCGCGTCGTCCTGACGGGCGGGTTGGGCGGTATGGGTGGGGCGCAGCCGCTCGCCGCGACGATGAACGACGGCGTGTGCCTGGCGGTGGAGGTCGATCCCGCGCGCGTGCAGCGCCGCCTGGAGACGCGCTATCTGGACAAGGCGACGGCGTCGCTGGAGGAAGCGCTCGCGTGGTGCGAGAGCGCACGGCGCAGCCGCACCCCTCTGTCGGTCGGGCTGATCGGCAACTGCGCGGAGGTGCTTCCCGAGCTCGTCCGACGGGGATTCGCCCCCGATGCCGTCACCGACCAGACGTCGGCGCACGACACGCTGCACGGGTACGTGCCGGCAGGGCTCTCGCTCGCTGCGGCGCTTGCGCTGCGCTCGGCCGACCCCCCCGAGTACATCCGCCGCGCCGAGCAGAGCATCGCGTCGCATGTGCGGGCCATGCTCGCGCTGCAGCGCGCCGGCGCCGTCGCGTTCGACTACGGGAACAACATCCGGACGGTGGCCGCCGACGTGGGCGTCGTCGACGCCTTCGAGATCCCGGGGTTCGTTCCGGAATACATCCGGCCGCTGTTCTGCGAGGGGAAGGGGCCGTTCCGTTGGGTGGCGCTGTCGGGCGACCCGGCCGATCTGCGGCGCACCGACCGCCTCGTGTTGGAGCTGTTTCCCGACGACCAGCACCTCGCGCGCTGGATCCGGATGGCGCAGGAGCGCGTGGCATTCCAGGGACTTCCCGCCCGGATCTGCTGGCTGGGGCAGGGGGAGCGTGCGCGCTTCGGAGTCGCGCTGAACGATCTGGTGGCGCGCGGGGAGCTGTCGGCGCCGATCGTCATCGGACGCGACCACCTGGACACGGGCAGCGTGGCGTCGCCGTTCCGCGAGACGGAAGGCATGCGCGACGGGTCGGATGCGATCGCCGACTGGCCGATCTTGAACGCCCTGCTCAACACCGCCTCGGGGGCCTCCTGGGTGTCCTTCCATCATGGCGGGGGCGTGGGCATCGGCAATTCGCTGCACGCCGGGCAGGTGACGGTCGCCGACGGAACGGCC
>DATDED010000266.1:0-6099 GCA_036523455.1 Gemmatimonadales bacterium | reverse complement strand
GCGCTTGAATCGGTCCTGCCGCATCTGGCTTGTTGCGACGTCGGGGGGAAGCACCTTCACGGCGACCAGGTGCCCGAGCGTGCGGTGCCGCGCGCGGAACACGGCTCCCATGCCCCCGACGCCTGCAAGGTCGAGGACCTCGTAGTGATCGCCGACGGCGCGCTGCACGTCCTCGAGGGAGGGGGCATTCATGCCCGGAGCAAGATACGGCGCCTTGCTCAGGGCCGCTCGACCTCCGATAATCCGAGCCGTATGCGTTCCTCTCCGGTCGTCCATGCGCGCGTGCTCGGTCCCGCGCGCGTCACCGTCAATGGTGCCGACGCCCCGGCGGAGCTGTTGTGGCGCAAACATCTGGCGTTGCTCATCTACCTCGCGCGCAGCCCACGCGCCACCCGCACGCGCGAACACCTCATCGGGCTGTTGTGGAGCGACCGCGACGAGAAATCGGCGCGGCACTCGCTGAGCGAGGGATTGCGCGTGTTCCGGCGCGTGCTCGGCGATGCCCGGGTCCGCACGGACATCGATCAAGTGGCGCTCGAGCCCGGCGCGTTGACCCTCGATTGCGACGAGCTGTCGGCGCGGTGCGCGGCCGCTGACTGGGCGGGCGCCGCGGCGCTCGTCCAGGGCGAGTTCCTCGAGGGCCTGGCAGTACCGGATGCGAACGAGTTCGAGAATTGGGTCGCCACCGAGCGCATCGCCTGGCGGACGCGCGGGGTCGAGGCGTTGACCCGCTGGGCGGAAGCGTCGCTCGCCGCCGGAGCCGTGGAGGACGCACGCGCCGCGACGTTGCGGGCGTTGGCCCTCGACCCGACCGCGGAGCCTGCGGCACGGGCCGCGATGCGGGCGCTGGCTCTCGCCGGGGATCGCGCGGCGGCGCTGGACATCGGCGCGCGGGTCGCCGCCGCCCTGCGCGAACGCGTCGGGGCCGGCCTGGCGCCGGAAACGCAGCGGCTGATGGACCGGGTGCGCGAAGCGCGCCTGGGTCGGCGCGTGGCGACGGCGCCGAGCGGGACGCGACCTCGGCCGCCGTTGGTGGGGCGGGAGGATGCGCAGGGCCGGCTCGGTGCGGCGTGGCGGCGCGTCGCCGCGGGGTCGGGCGAGCTGGTCCTCATCGAAGGCGAGCCCGGGGAGGGCAAGACCCGGCTGGCGAACGACCTCCTCGATCGAGTGCGACTCGAGGACGCGACCGTCGCTGCCTGCCGGGCCGTCCCCTCCGACGCCGGCACCGTCTGGAGCGGTCTCGCGGGACTGCTGGCGGGCGGCCTCGCGGCCGCTCCGGGGCTCGCGGGCGCGCCTCCCGCCGCGCTCGCCGCCCTGGGCGCGCTGGACCCGGAGCTCGGCGCGCGGGTCCCGGCGACCGGCGGGGAGGGCATGCTCGAGCCATCGAGCGCCTTCGCCGCCGCGGTCCGGGCCGCGGCGGAGGAGCTGCCCGTCCTGCTTGTCATCGACGACGCGCAGCACCTGGACGACGCGACGGCGAGCGCCATCCCCCGGCTCGCACGCGATCTCGGGGAACGGCGCGTGCTGATCGTACTGGGCGTGGCGGTGGGAGGCTCGCGGTTGGAGTGGGTCGACGAGCTGCGGGCTCACCTCGGCCGCGAGCTGCGTGGCGACGTCATTCACCTCGAGCGGCTCGACGCCGGGGCGCTGGCAACGCTGGCGCGTTGGTGGCTGCCGCGCTACGACGAGGAAGCGATCGCGCGGATCGCGCGCCGCCTCGAACGGGATACCGCCGGCGTGCCGCTGCTCGCCACGGCCGTCCTGGAGGCCGTCGCCGACGGGTTTCGTCTCGCGCCCGACTCCCCCGCGTGGCCCAGCGAGCGTCGCACCCTGGTGGACACGCTGCCCGGAGACCTCCCGCCCGCGGTGATCGGTGCGGTGTGCCTGCAGTTCCGGCAGCTGCCCGAGGGTGTGCAACGGGTGCTCGGGGCCGCGGCGGCGCTGGGCGAGCGTATGTTCGCCCCGGCGCTCGTTCGCGCCACGGGGCTCCCGAGCGGCGACGTCGATCAGGCTCTGGATCGGCTGGAGTGGGAGCGCTGGCTGGCGTCCGACGCGCGCGGCTACGCCTTCGCTGCGCCGATCGTGCGGGCCATTCTGCTCCAGGAAATGGTCTCCCCGGGCCAGGTCCGTCGCTACCGCGCGGCGGCGGCTCCTTGAGATCCGCTTGAGGGGGGACCGCCATGATCAACCCGAGACCTTCTGAGGGGTAGCGACTTGGAGATGACCTTGGCGGTGGAGCCGATCAGTCCCTGGACGCGATTGCGGCGGGCGCTCGTGCGGCCGCGCGGCGACCGGCGCTGGGATGTGTTCCTCCGGGCTACCGCGGTTGTGGCGCTCCTCGGTATTCCGGTCGTGCTCATCTTCCCGGACTCGGTTACCTACGTCTGGCTGGCGGTGCTGTCCCTGCCCGCCAACAGCCCGCTTTCCCCGATCCTCCCGACGTTCTTCGAGCCCATCATCATCGAAGCCGCCAAGTGGAAGCCCCCCTGGGCGGTCACGCTGGTCGCAACGGGCGGCTACATGTACATGGAGTACATCAACTGGCACGTGTATGCCTGGGTACTGAATTGGGACCGGTTGGCCGGGTTCCGGGCTCGCCGGTCGGTGCGCTGGGGCGTGCGGTTGTTTTCGCGCTCACCCTTCTGGATGGTGGTGATCTTCGCCTTCACGCCGCTGCCGTTCTGGGCCGGCCGCGCGCTGGCGATTCTGCACCGCTATCCCCTGCGGCGCTTCCTGGTGGCGACGGCGGTCGGACGCGTGCCGCGCTGGCTGTTCTACGCGTGGTTCGGCGGACAGGTGGACGTCCCGAGGTGGATGCTCGCGGCCGCGATTGTCGTGCCGGCCGCGATGGTGATCGGCAGTCGCCTGCTGCGCGGAGAGGCGTTGCTCGCGGAAACGGCCGCTACTCCCGATGATGAGGAGCCACCAACCGTTGCGTGATCAGGGCTTGGACGTACCTTCGGGCACGGGACCGGGCGGGGCAGCGGATCGGCGGGGCGTGCATCCACACGCGGGGGAGGCATGAACGTTTCCAATCAGATGGCGATGCGGATGCTCATGAAGGGGATACACAATCGGGTTCGCAAGCTGCCGCTGTCGCTGTCGTTCGAGGTCACCCACGCATGCACGGCCAATTGCTGGCACTGCAACTGGGGTGGTCCCATCAAGGAAACGCGCCGCAGTGCGGCGGAGTACGCCGCCATCTGCCGCGACCTGCAGCCCGTCGTCGTGAACGTCTCGGGCGGCGAGCCGATGGCGCGGGGCGATCTGGACGACATCGTGCGGGCACTCGCCAACCCGGGCCGGCTGCCGTGGGTGGTCGTGGTGAGCAACGCGTCGCAGCTGACGCCGGAGCGGTTCCTGCGCCTCAAGCGCGCGGGCATGCACCAGCTCTCCCTCTCGATCGATTTCCCCGACGATCGCCACAGCGAGTTCCGGCGCATTCCCGGGCTGTTCGCCCACATGGCCGACGTCGTGCCCCAGTGCGTGGCGCTGGGAGATCCGGACGATGTCTCACTGAACTGCTGTATCACCGCGTGGAACTATCGCGCGGTGCCCGACGTCGTTCGGCTCGCCGCCAAATGGGGCGTGAGCGTCAACTTCTCGGCCTACACGCCGCTGCGCATGGACGACCCCAGGGGGCTCGTGCAGCACAACGGCTCGGCGGCGGAGCTGAACGAGAAGATCGCCGAAGTGGTCGCCCTCAAGCGGGAGGGCTACCCGGTGTACACGTCCGAGCGCGTGCTCTGGAAGTTTCACGATTTCCTCGTCGGCGGCCGTGCCCCGGGGTGCCAGGCGGGCTACCACTTTCTCGTCGTCAACCCGGACGGCCGGCTCACGCCATGTGCGATGGTGATGGCGTATTTCGACGATCACCGCAGCATGCAGCGCGAGTTTTCGCGCCACAACAGCTGCGAAGCGTGCTTCATCAGCACGCGCGCCAATTGCGAGAAGACCGCGTGGGAGTCGCTGGCCGACAACGTGGACACGCTGCGCCAGCTGTTGCCCTGGCGGTGGGGCGGGCGCGCCAACGGCTCGCGGCGATCCGCCCCGCTGCCCGTGCTCGAGGAGAGCCCGCAGTGAGCCGGCGGTGCCCGCAGTGTGGCCGCGAATTGTCCTCGTTTGCCGTTCGCTGTGTCTGCGGATTAGAGCTCCCCGAGGCCCGCGATCTGCGCTCCGACCCCGACCATCCTCATTGCGCCGCCTGCGGGAACGCGCTCGCCATCATGGCGGAGCGGTGCCTGTCCTGCGGTGCCGTGGGCTATCCCGCGCTGCGCGGGCGGCGGGGCAAGAAGAGTCAGGGGTCCCCCGAGAACGCTTGAAACCGGCTTGACGCGGTGTGCCGAACGTGTCCCGCACTTTCACACGGGGGACACGATGCAATTCGGCCACTTCGGGATCGCGCTGGCGATCGCCTCGCTCGACCCACGGCCGGAGACGTTCGCCGTTGTCGGCGCCGCGCAGTTCCTGCCGAATCTCGACTCGCTGGTGGTGCGCGCCGGCTGGGCACGCCCCGACTTCCACGGCACCTGGAGCCACAGCCTGCTGTTCTGTCTGGCGGTCGGGGCCGTCGCCACGCTCCTGTTCGGCCCCTGGCTCGGTGCACTCGCGTTGCTCAGCATCGTGTGCCATGTGGTGGCGGACATGCCGACCGACACGGGGATTCCGCTGTTGCTGCCGCTCAGTCGCCGCCGGTTCTCGTTCGGCCTCTGGTCGAACACCGGGTATTGGGGCAGGTCAATGTACATCGGCTACTACCGCCATCCCTGGGCGTGGATTCTCGAGGGCGCGGTCTTCGCCGTGGTGCTGTGGCGCTACGGGAGACTGCTCGCCTGACCCGATGGCGTCGGCGTGCCGGGCTCCGCTATATTCTCCCTACTTCCATGCCATTCTTCGTGCTCTTGCCGCTGCACCTGCTGCTGTTGCAGGCCATCGACACACCGGGCGATTGGGTGCGCGCCCTTCCGCCCGCGACGGTCACCGTCCAGCCCGACCGGCACGAGGTGGTGATCGAGTTGTCACCCGTCGACCTTCCCGGGGGCATGCACCACGAGGAGATGGCCGGGATGGACATGCCCGGGATGCGGATGAGCGAGCACAGCGCCCACAACCCGGTGTACCCGCCAGTGATGGGCGTCGACCTGCCGCTGACCGGCTGGATGTCGGGGTTCCGCATCGAGCTCGTCGACTCGGCCGGCCGGAGCGTGCCGGCCGAGCTGCTGCACCACTACAACCTGATCGACCCGAGCCACCGGGAGCTGTTTCTCCCGATCTCGCGCCGCGTGCTGGCCGCGGGCAGTGAAACCGGCGCGGTGCAGATGGCGCGGTGGCTGTTCGGCGCGCCGTTCGTCCGCGGGGATCGTCTGATCGCGAGCGCCATGCTCCACAATCCGACGATGCAGAGCTACCACGGTGTGCGCACGCGGCTCATCCTCACCTACACCGGCGACGGACACTGGTATCCGCTGCTCCGCGCGTATCCCTGGCAGTTCGACGTCGCGTTTCCGGTGGGAAACAAATCGTTCGATCTGCCCCCCGGTCGCTCGGAGAAGTTCTACGAGGGGAGTCCCAGCGTGCCCGGCAAGATCGTCGGGATCGGCGGCCACGTGCACGATCACGCGGTCGCGCTCGAGTTGCGCGACGTGACGACCGGCGACCTCATTTGGCGCGCGACGCCGATCACCGATTCGGCCGGTCATGTCGTGCGGATGCCCATCAAGAAGTTCATCGGACTGACCGGCGTCGGCACGCGGATCGTGCCGGACCACCGGTACCGCGTGACCGTTTTCTACGACAATCCGACGGGCGGCACGCTCCCCGAAGGGGGCATGGGCGTGGTGGCGGGACTGTTCCGCCCGGCGTCCGGCGTGGCGTGGCCCGCGGCCGATCCCGGTGATTCGCTGTACGTGCGCGACCTGCGCCACGCACTGCGTCTCGGGGACGAGTCACTCGCCACGGTGCGGTCAGGTACTGGCGTCGAGCACGCCCACCACTGATTCACCCGCGCGGGCCGGCATCTCGGCCACGCGGGCCCGCTGCATCACCGCCAGCATCACACCGGCCAGCAGCAAGCCCGTCAGCGCGTCCACGCCGTAGTGG
>DATDED010000265.1:0-2210 GCA_036523455.1 Gemmatimonadales bacterium | reverse complement strand
TCGTCCCAGCCGGCGTAGCACTGGGCGCTGAAATCCTCGCGTCCCGGGTACGGGTCCTCGGAACGGCGGTACTGGTCCTCGAGCTCGAGTCGCAACGGCTCGGACGTGTCGAAGCCGGTCGTGGTGCCGTCGAGTGGCGGGGGCTGGTCGGTGCGCAGCGCCGCACCGGTCGGCCGGGTGGGCGGCTCGAGATCGAGCAGCAGTTCCGGCCGGTCGAGCGGTCTGATCGCGCCGCTCAGCGCGACCCGGCCGGTCGGCTCCTCGATCACCCACTCCTTGCCGCCGAAGCGGTGGCGCTCGGTCCCGGCGCTCGTGTCGATCTCCACCAGATCCCCGCGCACTCGCACCGCCCGCACGACGCTGCCCCGCGCGCCGAACTCGAGCACGGTCACGAGACGCGCGTTGCGGGCGCGAACGCGCTGCACCCAGAAGGTCTGGCGTGCTTCCCCGGGACGGCCGGGCGCCTCGGCGCGCAACACCTCAGCGGCGGACGCGAAGTACGCGACGAGCGAGCGTCCATCGGCCGACAGCTCGACCGCCCGCGGCCCGTCGCCCGCCGGCGCCAGCCGCTCGACGCGCGTGACGAACTCGCCGTCGGCGAGCGAGTCCTCCTGCCAGCTTCCGCCCGCGAGCTCTCCCCGCCCCTGGAAGTGCCACGGGACCTCGAGCACGCGCTCCTCGCTGCCCGCGAGATCCACCACGTCGAGGAGATAGCCCGGGCCCACGACGACCGACCGCCCCACCGGCCCGAAGCGCGCGCGCGCCCATCCCCAGCCCGTCCGCTCGTCGAACCCCTCCACACGCGCGTCGCCCGACGGCTGGGAGACACCGTCCAGGCGCGGCGCATTGTGCGCCAACGTGGACCGATACCAGAACAGGTCGCGCGCCACATACGAGCCGGTGCCAAAGTCGGAAAGCCAGTGGATGCCGTCCGCATGCACGGTCAGATTGAGCCGATCGGGATGGCCGTGGCCGCCGCCCGACGCGCCGCATTCGACGCTCACGTACCGGCCGCCGGTGCGCAGCACGGCGAGGCCCTGCCCCTCGAGGAACACGCTGGGCGGCGCCCATGCCTCGGCGGCCGCGGGGAGCTCCGGCGCCATCTCGAGCAGGGACCACCAGGACAACTGACGACGGGAGCACGGAGCAGGGAGCAGTTGGAACGGTGCATCGTGGAGGTACGACTCGAACAACTCTGGTCGGACCGGAGCGCTCCCGTAGAGTGCGTGCAGCCATTGAGTCAGTCCCTCTCCGAATACGACTGCTCCGTGCTCACTGCTCTGCAGTCGTCCCAGGCCCGTCTCCCACAGCTCCAGGTACATCGGTTGCGCCAGGGAAACGCCGAACCGCGCGTCCTTCCGCGCGGGAAAGGTGAAGTCGGGCAGCGCCGTGAGCGCCGGCGCCCGCAGCGCCGTGGCGAGCGCCCGGGCGAGCTGCGGCTCGCCCCAGAAGTCCACGCCCGCGAGCGCCGCCCAGCCCACGCCCGTGAGCATGCCCCGCAGCGCGAACAGGTGGTAGTTCTCGCCCTCGTACCACATCCCGTCGCCGCGGTAACCGCGCAGGTGGGCGATGAGCCCGGTTTCCCCCTGCACGGCTCGCTGCGCCAGTGCCTCGTCCTCGAACCACACGGCGATCGCACACAACGCCGCATTGTTCCACGTCTGCCGATTGGAGAATCCCTCGTCGAAATCCCCGATCAGGTTGGCGGCTTCCTCGGCCACCTCGTGCACCGACCGTTCCGTCGCCTCGTCGAGCCGGCCCGCCTCGCGCAGCAGCAGGGCGGCCGAGAGGTAGTTCAGGATCCAGATCGACTCGAGATACGTGGAGAAGAAGAGCCGGGAGGGACCCAGCACGTTGTCCCGATTGGGATAGCGGAAGTAGCGCTCGCCGTAGGCGCGGAGCAGGTCGGCGGCCCGTCGCGCCGCGGCATCCGGCTGGTGGTCGGTGAGCGCGGCGAGCGCGGCAAGCTCGACCGCACGCTCGGCCAGCCAGAGGTGCTGAAACCTGGCCCAGGTCCGATGATGGCGCGGGCCCGTCTGTTTCTGACCGCACGCCGGACAGACGTGCTCGTCGGGACTCCAGGGATCGAAGCGGAGCACGGCACCATCGGCCGGACAGCGCCCTCCATCCACCGACAGCAACGCCTTTACCTCCGGCACGGCCGGCATCCGCTCGAGCACCGGCGCGTTGCGCCGGCCGAGGTGGTCGGC